>NZ_CBAYMC010000223.1:0-6965 GCF_964826245.1 Armatimonas sp.
ACCAAGTAACTTTTTTCTACCTCTGGTATTTCCAGAGGTACTACTTATCCTACCTTTTAGAAAGTGATCTCATGCATAAACTTACACGACTCTCTCTCTCTTTCAGCTTAATTGCAAGCATTGCAAGCATTGCTTCCGCCGAAGACTCCCCCATCAAGGTGGGAGCGACACTTGAGCTGAACTACACCTACAATGCCAATAGCCCCGCGGCAGGCGCTGTCCCAACGGGACTCTATGGTGGTAACGGCTCCTACTTCAATAAAAAATCCGGTGAGGTCGCGCTCAATTATGGCGAGCTACACTTCTACAAAGATAAGACCGCAAAAGAGCCTGGCTTCTCGATTCGTTTCGTGGACGGTGAAGTCAAGCCAGGCTTACCCGTCAATGCCGCCAACTACAACACCAGCACGGGCAATCTCTATGAAGCTGTCATCAGCCAACAGCTCACCTCCAAGCTCGCGGTGGATGCAGGCATCTTCCCAACCTGGGTCGGCTACGAAACCATCCCCATGGGCACGGGTAACTTCTTCACCAAGAGCTTTCACTTTGGCCAGTTTCAGCCCTTCTATCATGGCGGAGTCAAGGCAAATATCACGCTCTCAGAGAAAACAACCCTAGTCGGTGCCATTGTCAATCGTTTCAGCGGAGTTGAGACCAACGGTAACAAAGACCTGGGGCTTGGCTTTCAGCTTGCTCATGTGCTCTCGGACAAGTCGACGGTTTATGTCAATGGCCTCAGCAGCCGCGACACGCTCCAGACTGGTACCGTAGCAGGTGCCGCTGTGTTCGGTGAGAAGCAGCGCAATATCGCGAATGTCGTCTATACCCGCAAGCTCAGCGCAGCAGCCAACATCGCCCTCGATGCCTCCCTTACCACAGGCAAGGATGCGACAAATGCGACCTACAACGGCCAAGCATTCACTGGCTACTACACCCAAACGCTTGCCAATGGAAACACCGTCGGGCTACGCGCTGAGACCCTAAGTGCGGATGGCAACACGCCGTGGTTAGCACTCGGTGGCTCAGGCAAGCCCCAACTTAGCTCCGTGACAGCAAGCTACGAGCTTAAGTCGAGCCAGAAGGGTGTTCGCACCCTGATTGAGGCACGCTTTGACAGTGCTAATACAGCGATCTTCCCCACCAAGAGCGCACCGAAGAAAAATCAGACGACTATCAGCCTAGCGCATGTTCTGAGTTTCTAGATTTTCTTTCCTCCGAATCGAAGCCTCCTCAGGCCGCTCACAGTGTGAGCGGCCTCTTTTTTTTAGGTACAATTTCTCCATGAAAACGGGACTGGAAGTGTTAGCGGCAGATGGGTTTGCGCGGCTCAAGGGCAAGAAGATTGGGCTAGTGACACACCCGCCTGCGGCACTTCCTGATGGGGTCCACGCTATCGAAGCACTCCAGGCAGGTGGTGTGAAGCTCACGGCACTCTTTGGCCCCGAGCATGGGGTGCGTGGCGATGTAGCGGCGGGAAAGTGGATTGAGTCGTACAAAGATGCCAAGACGGGCCTGCCTGCCTACTCGCTCTACGGAAAGACAAAAGTCCCGACAGCGGCAATGCTCAAGGGCCTCGACTTACTGGTCTTTGACTTGCAGGACATTGGCTGCCGAAGCTACACCTATCTCTCCACACTGGGCTGCGTGCTCGAAGGGGCGGCGCGGGCAGGACTGCCCACCCTCGTGTTGGATCGCCCCAACCCCTTAGGCCTCCAGCGAGTTGAAGGGGGGCCGGTGCAGACCGGGTTTACGTCGTTTGTCAGTAAGTACCCCGTCGCCTACCGACATGGCATGACCCTGGGAGAAGTGGGGCGCATGATCAGCGGCAAGGGCTGGCTCCCAGGTGGCCTCAAGCCCAAGCTCGATGTGATTATCTGCTCGGGCCTGCGCCGCCGCGACTCGGGTTGGGACAGCCGCCGCTGGATTCCGACATCGCCCAATATCCCCACCCTTCGCTCGGCACGCCTCTACGCCGCCACGGGGATTCTGGGTGAGCTGGACTGCATCGCCATCGGGGTCGGAACCGACGATCCCTTTGGCTATGTGGGAAGCCCCACGCTCAGCAGCGCTAAGCTTCTCGCGGCACTCCAGCGCCTTCCCGTCACAGGCTTCGGTTACGAGGCCGCAAGCTTCACTCCCTCCAAGGGACTCTTCTCCGGCGAGCTCTGCCAAGGTGTGCGCGTCAAAGCCCCACAAGGCGTGGACGCGGAGTGGACGCGCCCTAACTTCACGCTCCTGGCGGCACTGAAGGCTGTGGGAGTCGCAAAGCCTTTCTCGCCCGGTGAGCCCTCACGGATGTTCGATCTCTCCTGCGGAACCGACAGAGTACGGAGTCTCTTTATGCGCGGTGGGGATACCTCAGCGCTCTGGCAGGAGTACCAAAAAGGCGCTGTGCAGTTTGAGAAGGAAAGAGCGCCGTACTTGTTGTATTCCTAGCCATGAGCCGCTACAGCAACTCCGATATCACGCGCTACACACCCTCGTGCTTCTGCTTTATTTTAGATCAGTCGTCGTCCATGGCCGAGCCCTTTGGTGAGCGTGACGGGCAAGCTCCCGTGACCAAGGCGGAGGCAGTGGCGCTAGCACTCAATAACCTACTGCGCAACTTGATTCTCTCCTGCTCCAAGTCCGATGGCATTCGTGACTACTTCGAGGTTGCGGTTATTGGCTACGGGGCCGAGGTTGGCTCCGCCTGGCAGGGAGCACTGCGTGGCCGTGAGCTGGTGCCCATCTCACAAGTTGCCGATCATGTGCTTCGGCTGGAGGAGCGTCCTGTGAGCTTTGGCGATGGAACGACAGAGACTATCCAGGTCCCTATCTGGATCACCCCTCAGGCTCACGGCTCCACGACCATGTGCACGGCCCTGCACCTTGCCCATGATATTCTGGCGTTCTGGACTGCCAAAAACCCATCATCACACCCACCGGTAATCGTCCACATTACCGATGGTGAGGCAACCGATGGCGACCCAGCGACCTATTTAGAAGCGCTGGCCAATACCGGCACAGGCACCGGGCGCTCCACGCTTTTCAATGTGCACCTCTCCAGCAGACGCGCCGCACAGCCCCTCTCGTTTCCCGATCAGTCCATGCCACTCCACGACCCCTACGCCAAGCTACTCTTTGACAAGGCAAGCTACCTGACTCCCTACATGCGCACCATCGCCTGGGAGAACGGCCTGCCTCTCACAGAACAAGCCCGCGCGTTCGTCCTCAATGCCGATCCCAGCCTGCTGGTGCTGGCTCTGGAGATTGGAACACGCCCTGGACGGCTTTGGTAGAGACAGTGGCAGCGATAAAGTCTTTCACGCTTGCCAAAGACGCCGTCACACCCGAACAGAACGAAGACGCACTTGCCTGGCAAGGGCAGCGCCTTGCCCTCACGGATGGCGCTTCATCGGATGCTTTCTCGGGGCTTTGGGCACGATGGCTGGGAGAGCAATTTGTGGCAACGGGCACGCTGGATCGGGAGCGGGCCGCACAGCTCTGGCAGGAAGAGGTGCGACAAAACCCCCTCCCCTGGTTTCTGGCGGATAAGCTACGACAGCCCACGCACGCGAGCTTTTTGGGGATTTGCTGGGATGATACGCAGCTTCAGGTACAAACGATCGGGGACACCTGCGCTTTTGTGATCCGCGACGACAACCTAGCCTTTGCCTTTCCCTACACCAGAGCCGAGGACTTCGCCACGCATCCCATGCTCGTCCCCACCCACGGTCTCCTCCCCGAGATGCTCTCCGCCAGCTTCCCCCTTCAGCCGGGCGATACGCTCATCGCCGCCACGGATGCCCTCGCAGCGTGGTTGCTGACCGAGCAAGCACACCAACCCTGGCAGGCGCTCCTAGCTCTTCAGAACGACAGGGACTTTGCCCGCTGGGTGCAGAACCTACGCAACGCGGGCCGTCTTGCCCTCGATGACGCTACCGTGGCGATTCTTTCAATCGCTCCTGATACCAGGGGAGCGTAAGCCGCATCCCTTCTGCCAGTGACCGAGGCGCGTCGGCAGGCAAGCGTCTCGGGGCCAGAGGCGGCCTGAAGCCGGAAGCCCCCGTAGCCAAAGTTTTCATAGGCAAAAAAAAGCGGGGCTGCACTTGCAGCCCCGCCCTATTCCAAGCCACTAGGGCCTTATAGTCGTAATTACACTCCCACTGAAGCGCTTTCCTGTTCGCCGTGGAGTATTGTAGTAGCCAGCCACACTCGACCTCACAACAGTCCCTAAAGTTCTTAGCTTATTGAACCTAAAGATCTGCTTGACCGTGGTATTCGGGGCAAGATCAGGCATCGAGAACACATTTGGTCTCGTGAAGGTGGTGGTATTATTGGCACTAAATACCACACCATCTATTTTAAAGTTTTTAACAGTCGTGAAGAGGCTATTATTTTTAAGAGTCACCTCAAGCTGCCAGGTCGTAGCACTCTTGCTAAGCAATACTGCCGAGACGAGACTGACCTCTTGGAGCTCCAGAGTTCTGAATTTTCCGCTTCGCTCTCCACGGAAGCCGTCAGGAGCGGGTAGTGTCTCGGAAGAGAGCGTGTAGTCGTAGTCTGTCTCCTCACGGATGGAAGTAACCGTCACAGAGTGATCGGTCACCAAGTTGGAGTCCGTCACCACAATCGGGTTAGGATCGGAAGGCCCCTCAGAGAGAACAAGCTTGGAGGTTGCGGGCACTGCGGTTCGCCAGGAGATCGTTACCTGATTGGCTCCGATACCCGTGACCGAGACATTGTCAATGAAGATCGTTGTAAACTTACCCGTAACCGCATTATAGACTGCGCCAGACTCACTGGAAGAGTCCACTTGATACAGATACGTCACATCAAGAGTGAGCCCCGTAATGGTCACACTATGATCTGTGGTATACGAAGGGTCATCGACAAAAATAGCATCAGGATCGTCGATATCTTTCCCAACCCAAACCGTCGAAGCCGCAGGCAGTGAAGTCTTCCAGGTGAATGTCACCTGATCCAAGCCTGGAGTGACTACCAGGTTGCTCACGAAGTTGACCAGCTTATCGGCAGCACGATCTGCCGACAGAATCCCCACACCCGCTCTACCATCCCAACCCACAGCCTCGATATCTAGTGCTGTGTTTGTAAAAGCAGTGACAAGCTCGTTACGCGACAGCAAAGCACCCTGTACAGATGAATACGATACGGGAGTAATAACCTGAGTATCGAGAGACTTCATCTGTGCCATGAGCGCTGCCGCATGGGGAGCAGCAGCGGAGGTTCCAAAGAAAGGATTCAGTCCGCTTGAACCAGGGAAGGTCGTCTTAACCCCGTCGGCAGCGGTAAAATCTGGCTTGTTGAGTACCACGCCACCATTGGTGGCAAAGAGGAAGTTATTGGGCGTAATGGCCGTTCCATCGGCATTGTAGAAGATGCGCCGTGGTCCCGTTGACGAGAAGGACTCCGTGGTCAGTCCGCCTAGTGACAGCGAAAAGGTGCTCGGAAATGCCAGGTTCGCATCAACCGCCGCAACCCCAAAGGCTCCTGCAGCAGCGGAGTGACCGTAGGTCTCGCCTGTGGTAGTCACCGTAAATGAACCAGCGTCAGGTGCATAGAGTCGTAGGGCACGGTCTTCCCCAGACCACTTTACAATGACAACACGCTCGCCAGGGAAGGCACTAGCAAACTCGATAGGATCTTGCGTCCCATTTTGAACATTATCTGATGTCTCAAAGACAGTGGTTCCTGTGGAGTTCAGGATATAGAGATCATAGTCATTATTCGAAGCAAGGCTTGGATCAGACCAACCAAGGATGATGCGCGTAATAACATTCTGCGTTTGAATGTTAAAAAGGTTATTATTGGGAAAGCGATGGACTCTTCCAAATCCTGCAAGGACACCCGTTGCGGCACCGCCGTCTCGGAAGTCCCCTTCCCAGACACTATTGCGCTGATTTCCAGCAGCGGAGAAGTAGAGCTTACCTTGAGCAACGACTTGCTCCACGGCTTGTGCAATCACACCATCTTGAAACGGGCTCTCAAAAAGATAGCCAAGGTCATCAACTATAATGTCACAACCCGCCGCAGCCAAGTCCAAGACCGCCTGCGCCATCTGTGCCTCACCTAAAAAGCCCGTGGCGAAGGCGAGCACTGCATCTGGCGCGACATCATGGATGATCTCCAGCATCGCGGTGCCTTCACCAGACTGACCGGGGTCATCTATGAGTACCTCGACATTATTTGGCAGATCACCTAGGGCCACAGAAGTCGCCAGAAAATCAACACTATCCGAGATCACACCAATCTTGCTGTTTCCCCCACCAGCACCATAGGCTTCTCGAACCAACTTAGAGCCATGTGCCGCATCCCCTTCGCTCTCCACAGAGCCAGAGTTGCGTACAGGTTTATCTGCAGGGCGAATGATACGAACATCGGGACTAAGAGCAAGCTGATCCAGCCAGGCGGTTCCAATCCAGGCTCGCAGGGCTCCCCACTTTGGGTAGGCAGAGACAACCGTCCCTCCCATGCCTGCGATGTTTTGCCGCAACCCTGTGGTGACATTGCCTTTAATATCCACCAAGACACGACCAACCATATCACGTTGTAAGCCGGGAGCTCGAAGCGAGGGTACTCCCGAAACGGCAGGCTGATTTTGGTCTATTCTCGCGGCAAAGATCAGGCTCGACGAGAGCTTTTTTTGTGCAGGCGTCCGCGCTAACTTATCCTGGTTGATGAGAGCAATTTGCTGTTGCACGGTAGCAGAAAGCCCCGAGGTATCCGTGATGGGAGCCGGGAGACGTGATCCCTGCGCCCATGCGGATTGCCCTAAAACAGGTATAGCCAGCATGGCAAGTGCCATAGCTGACCACTGGGCTCCAATTTTTCTATAATCCTTCATGATTAGAGTTCCTTGTCGTATTTTTCAAGATAAAAAACAGAGCCGCTCTTTCGAGCGGCTCTTTCTGCATTGTCTCCTAGGGGAGGCGGGTTCGCACGCTGGGGAAGGCCGTATTATT
>NZ_CBAYMC010000224.1:0-6913 GCF_964826245.1 Armatimonas sp.
CCGGATTGAGCATCGGTCAGGCTCAGGTAGAGCGCCATGATCCGAAGCGCGACATTGGCTGCGCTAATCTCACGGTTCATCCCCATCATCCCACCAGGGCCGCCCATGCCGCCCATCATTCCGCCCATCATCCCGCCGAAACCACCTCCACCGGGGAAGCCTCCCCCCTGGCCACCAAAGCCACCTCCCGGCCCACCCTGGCCACCACCACGTCCACCGCGGCCACCGCCACGGCCCCCAAAGCCACCGCCTTGTTCGCCACCCTGAGGCGGCTGTGCCAGTGCAGCGCCACCTACCATCAATGCCACAAACGTTAAAGCCAATCGGTTCATCTTTTCAGTTCTCCTGCCCCTCATAGTAAGGCTCAACCGTGAAGCAATAGTGAAAATTCCGCCGAATTTTCTTCAGGTTTGCTTCACGGTTTACCGCTACAATGGCTCTTATGGCACGATTGCTCCTAATCGAGGACGAAGAGCTACTTGGCGAGATGATCGTCGAGGGGCTGGAAGCTGCCCGGCATGAGATAACCTGGTGTCGTAGTGGCGCGGAGGGCTTTGAGCGTGCGTGTGAGGGCGGCTGGGCCGTGATTCTTCTTGACTTGATGCTGCCGGGAATGGACGGCTGGAGCCTCTGCCGCCGCCTGCGTGATCGGCGCGATCCGACCCCCATCTTGATGCTGACGGCATTGGATGAAGTGGCGGAAAAAGTCCGCGGGCTGGAGCTGGGCGCGGATGACTATCTGACCAAGCCCTTTGCCTTTCCTGAGCTGAAGGCACGCATCGCTGCGCTCCTGCGGCGAGAGCGGCTCCAGCGTCGCCGCACGATCCAAGTGGCCGATCTGGTGATAGACACGGATCTCCATGAAGTGACGCGGAGCGGCAAGGCGGTCTCGCTCACCCGGCGTGAGTTTGATCTTTTAGAGGCACTGGCGGCGCGTGTGGGTCATGTGGTGAGCAAAGAGGCGCTACGGGCGATCTGGGGAGGCGATGCGGAAGTGGGCTCTAACACGATTGATGTTCACATGGTCTCGCTCCGTCGCAAGCTCGATAGCGACCGCACCGAGAGTGCTCGGCTCTTTCACACGGTCTATGGGATGGGCTATGTTCTGCGGGAGCCGGAGGGCAGTGGATCTCTATGAAGCTCTCTATGACGTGGCGTGCACGGCTGCTCAACGGCCTTCTTAGTGGCCTTGCTCTGGTCGCACTGGTTGTCCTGGCGCAGAGCCGCATTCGCACGGTGCTCTACAACGCCGTGGATCGCGCGGTGAAGTCACAAGCAGAGGCTATGCTCCACCACGGGCCGCCGCCGGGCTTTCCCCGCGATGGATTTGGCGATCGTGGGGGGCGCGGGCGTGGCGGTTTTGACTTTGGGAGAGGCTTTGATCTTGGCCGTGGCTTTGATCTTGGCCGTGGCTTTGATCTTGGCCGAGGGCGAGGGCCGGGTGGTGGCCCTGATGTTATACGTTTTGGCACGACGGCACTGCTCAAGCCACGTCGAATTCCGCTGGAGAGGCAGGCATCGAATCCGACGGAGCCGCCTTGGTCGGTTGCAGGCGCAGCGGCGGCACGAGAGCGGGGAACCGATCTTCGGCAGGAGCTTGACAAAGACGGTAAGGCGATCCGGGTTTTCTCGATACGCCAGCCCGACTGTATCTTCCAGACAGCCGCTAGCCTGGAGCAGACCGATGCTGCTCTTCGTGAAATTCAACAAGCACTCACCGTACTGATCCTTCCCGTGGGCCTATTGATGGGCCTGCTGGGCGCACTCCTCACCGATATCGCCTTCGCCCCGATCCGCAAGCTCACGCGAGCTGCGGCAGCGCTTCAGCCTAGTAACCTAGAGCTGCGCCTGCCGCAACCCGGGGGCAACGATACTTTCGATCAGCTTGTCACGGTTCTTAATGCGATGCTCTCGCGGATGGAGGCGGCTTTCACGCGCCAGAAACGCTTCACCGCTGATGCGAGCCACGAGCTTCGCACGCCCCTCGCGGTCATTAAAGCCGCCTCTAGCTTCTTACTCGAAAACGACGATCCCCTCACGGAGCGCCAGCGACGTGCACTCTTCCGCACGGATAAAACCGTGGATCGGGCTAACACACTCGTCTCAGATCTCTTGCTGTTGGCGCGTGCTGAGAACGGTAGCCTGCCGGTACAGAGAGAAAGTCTCTCGCTACAAGAGGTGCTCAGTGAGGCTGCGCAGGCCGCTGAGGCGGGACAGAGCACGCCGCACGCAATCGTGGTGCTCGATGTCCCGCCGGAGCCATTCATCACCGATAGCAAGCTTCTTCATCGCGTCGTGGTGAATCTGGTGAGCAATGCCCTGCGTCACACCCCGCCTGAGGGACACGTCATGCTCAAGGCGAGTGTGGCAGGAAGCCTGACTCTCACTGTCACCGATACAGGTGAGGGAATCGCGCCGGAGCACTTGGAGCGCCTCGGGGAGCCGTTCTACCGCCCCGATGCCTCCCGCGCCCGTGAGCAAGGTGGGGTCGGCCTAGGGCTCGCTCTCTGCAAAGAAATTACGGCGGCACTCGGCGGCACGCTGGAGATTCAGAGTGTCCTCGGGGAAGGAACTACCGTGACGGTAACTCTTAACCCATAAGGGGAGTGCTACCCGGTATAATTTCGGGCATGAAAAGAATTCTTCTCGCCGCAGTGTTGGGGGTTGCGGCTGTTGGCTTTACGCTCCAGGCAAGCCAGACCCGCAAGCTCGGAAAGCAGGCCAATGGTCAGTTTGTTGTCTCGTCGGGGCAGACCATCGAGCCGGGGACGATTGCCTTTGAGGGCCGTCCCGTAGACATCGCACTCCATCCGGACGGCAAGACGCTGGCGGTGCTGGGCCAGAATAAAGTCTTTCTCGCGACGGAAACAGGCGTGATCTCTGGCACGGATGTGCCGCTGGGCGCTGGTGCGGGCTTTCATGGCCTGCTCTGGACACCCGATGGCACGCGCCTCTTTGCTAGTGTGAGCAATGGTGTGGTTCAAGAATGCCTCTACGAAAACGGGAAGCTGACGGCGGGGCGCAAGCTGGAGTTTGGCGGCAAGGGGAATCCTAGACCCGGCGGAATGTGCCTGACACGCGATGGCAAGACGCTCTTTGTGGCGTTAATGGATCGCGACTGCATCGCCGAGCTGGACATTGCCAGCGGCACGGCCACCCGGACATTACCTACCCAAAAACTTCCCTTCACCGTCGCACTCTCACCCGATGAGAAAACCCTGATTGCCAGCAACTGGGGCGGACGGCCCGTTACCGATGAGGATGCGCTGGAAAACGGCGAGCGTGCCGAGTCCAATGGAGCCTGGCTCGTCAGTGACCCGCGCGGCTTTACTGCCACGGGTAGCGTAAGTATAATCGAGCGCGGCAGTGGCACCACCACCCAGCTCCCTGTCGGTCTGCACCCCACGGCGCTTCTGATCGACGGCAATCGAGCCTTTGTCGCCAACGCCGCCAGTGACAGTCTCAGCGTGATTGACCTGACTCAGAAGTCCGTGACGGCGACCTGGCCGCTGACCTGGGGCAAGAATCGGTTGCTCGGCTCAATGCCCTCCTCCCTAGCCCTCCTCCCAATCCTGGGAGGAGGGAAGGTGATGCTTGTTGCGTGTGGCGGAGACAATGCCGTCGCGGAGGTGGATGCGGCGACCGGAAAAGTGCTGGGCTACCGGCCCACAGGCTACTACCCGATGGCCCTCGCCATTCCCCCCACCTCTCCCCTCCTCCCAGGATTGGCACCCAGAGGGTACCCGGGGGCTGGGGGAGGAGGGCGTATTTTCGCCCTCAACACCAAGGGCAATGGCTCGGTGCGACGCACGGTGCTGGGGCAGCCGGGCAATGCGCATGACTTCCAGGGAAGCATCTCGGTGATTGACCGCAGCTCTGATCTGAAGGCGGCCACGGCCAAGGTCGCGCAGCTCAATCACTGGGACGCGCCACGTGTCACGCCGAAGCTCAAAGTTTTCAACGGCGAGATTAAGCACGTGCTCTACATCATCAAAGAGAACCGCACCTACGACGAGGTCTTCGGCGATATGAAAGAGGGCAATGGGGACGCGAAGCTCTGTGGCCTAGGGGAGGAAGTGACTCCCAATCACCACGCACTCGCCCGAAGCTTTACGCTCTTTGACAATGGCTATGTCAGCGGCACCAACTCCGCCGATGGGCATAACTGGACCGATACGGCGATGGCCAACGACTACCTAGAGCACATGTACACCGGCTATCGCACCTACCCCGACGATGGTGACGATCCGATGGGCGTGGCATCATCGGGGGCGCTCTGGGACGCGGCGCTGAAGAAAAAGAAGACGGTGCGTATCTATGGGGAGTTCTGCGACGATGGCAGCAATATTATCACGCCGAAACCCAAGGACTGGCTGGAGGTCTGGCAGGCGCGGGGGACCAACAAGTTTACTTACAAGTCCGTGCCACGCGTCCACAATGTTAAGAAACTAGCCCACCCCACTTATCTTTACTGGCCTCTGCTCCAGAGCGACCAGGTCAAGGCGGATATCTTTATCGAAGAGTACACCAAGTTCAGTAAGGCCAACACGGTGCCTAATTTGATGGTACTCTCGCTCCCATCAGATCACACGGAAGGGCTCTCTGCGGAGTACCCCAAGCCCAAGAGCATGGTCGCCGACAATGACTTAGCGCTCGGGCGAATTGTCGAGGCCGTGAGCAAGTCGCCGCAGTGGAAGAACACCGCAATCTTTGTGATCGAGGACGATGCCCAAGCCGGGCCAGACCACGTCGATGGCCACCGGACGGTCTTTGCCTGCTACTCGCCCTATGTCAAGCGCGGCTTTGTGGACTCGAACTTCTACACCACGGTGACCATGCTCTCGACCATTGAGAAGATGCTGGGCCTCGATCCGATGAACAAGTTCGACGCCAACACGCCGCCCATGGCCGCCTGCTTCACCGACACGCCCAACTACTCGCCCTATATCCACCTGCCGAATCGCATCAAACTCGACGACATGAACGCGCCGCGTGCCGCTCTCGCTCCGTCGGAGCAAAAGTGGTACGACCTCTCTGCATCGCTCGACTGGAGCGAGATGGACGCCGCGGACTTCAACACGCTCAACCGCGTGCTTTGGCACAACCTCCACGGCGACAAGCCCTATCCAACCCCTTAACTCCCTACAGAAAGTGCTTTGGCGAAGTAGTCCGTGAGGGCTTCGAGAAACGCGGCGATGGCTTCGGGGGTGACATCGAGGTGCGTGACAAAGCGCGACTCGGGGGCGATGGAGGCCAGCATCCCGCGCTCGGCGAGATAGGTTTCGAGTGGCTCACAGTGGGCCTCGGGGAATGTGGCAAAGACCATGTTGGTGGCGTAGCTTACGGGAATAGGAAGAGCAGCTAGCCCAGCGGCGAGCAGCTTGGCGTTAGCGTGGTGATCGGCGAGGCGCGCAATATTGTGCTCCAGGGCGTAGAGGCCTGCCGCCGCCAGAATCCCCGACTGGCGCATGCCGCCGCCCAGCACTTTGCGCCAGCGGTAGGCGCGCTCGATCAGCTCCGCAGAGCCCACGAGCACGGAGCCGACGGGAGCGCCGAGGCCCTTCGAGAGGCAGATCGAGACCGAGTCAAAACCTTCGCATGCCTCAGTCAGCGTGATGCCCTGCGCGACCACAGCGTTGAAGACCCGTGCGCCGTCTAGGTGCGTCGCCAGCCCACGGCTATGGGCAAAGTCTGTCGCCGCTTTGAGGTAGTCGCGCGGGACGACTTGGCCATGAAACGTGTTCTCCAGCGTGAGGAGCCTCGTGCGGGCATAGTGCGCCCCCATTCCTGGCCCATGGTGCTTGATCGCGGCAGCGATCTTTGCCAGCGGTAGTGAGCCATTGGGCTCGCTTTCGATAGGCTGTGGCACGATCGAGCCCAGCACGGCGGCACCACCGCCTTCGTACTTGTAGGTGTGTGCAAGCTGCCCGACGATATACTCATCGCCGCGCTCGCAGTGGGCCATCAGTGCCGCCAAGTTGCTCTGGGTTCCCGTCGGCAGAAACAGCCCCGCCGCCTTCCCCGAGAGCGCGGCGAGTCTCTCTTGCAGCTCCAGAACGGTGGGGTCGTCGCCCCACACATCGTCCCCGACAGGCGCGGCCAGCATCGCCTCACGCATCGCCGGTGTCGGGCGGGTCACGGTGTCGCTACGAAGGTCAATCAAAGTCATGCCTCGAACTGTACCACGACCTTTGGTGTATGACAGCTAGAGCAATGCATGATCTGGCTATTCGTTACGGGCTCTCAAAAAATTAGAATCGCTCGGGGAGGATTGTTTTACAGCAGCTGCCGGTTTCAACCGGCGGCTACGGGTTTACAGAATCTCGTCCCAGCGTAGCATAACGCCTTGGGCTTTGAGACGTGCTTGGAACTCGGCCAGAAGCGCGGGGGAGTCGTGGACGGCGCTGGGGTCGCGTAGGTTCTTCTCCAGGCAGAAGGCGGCCAGCGTCCCGGCGATCTCTCCGGCCAGAAACTCCGTGGGATGCATGCGGGCCGACGCGAGGGCGAGGCGGCTGGCTCCAAAGTTCTTGGCGGCGGGGAGGATATTGGTCGGGCCGGAAGCGGGGAGAAACGCGCCGAGCGGCAGGTGGTAGGGGAGCGCGACCGAGAGTAGCGGCGGCTCACCCTTGCTCGGGTGGATGTCCATGGCGTAGAGGGCGCAGCCCACGGAGTCCTCGAACGCCGTTCCCCACTTGGCGGCGGGATCGGTCGAGCGCAGGTGGTTCTGGGTGAGGGTAGTGCGAGCCTGCAAGCGCCGCGATTCCCGGATATACGGGTGGATTGCCCAGCCGCCGTCTGCTGGGACTTGCAGCTCCGGGTAGCCGAGTTTCGTAGGGTCATCGTCGCGCGGGCACTCGGTCTGGAGCCAGTAGGCAAAGCCCTTGGCGAAGTTCAGGCCGCGCTCCAGGATGCG
>NZ_CBAYMC010000225.1:0-6912 GCF_964826245.1 Armatimonas sp.
CGTGCCGTCGCTGGACTTGGTGCTCTACAAAATGGGTGGTGGCAACTTCCAGTACGACCCGACCTACACCAAGATCCCCCAACCGCAACAAGATACCAGCCGTGACACTTGGAAACCAACGCCCCGCAGCCTCTTCCACGACGGCACCCTCGGCGGTGACGATGGCCTCCGTCGCGTCTTAGAGATGGCCTGTGCCAGTGTGGTGGACTAAACTAACGTAGCGGTAGGAGTGCGGCGAAGAAGAGAATCATTCCGCAGAAGGTATTCAGAAGAGGGAAGTTTTTGTAGAGCTTCATCACGCCCTCTTCGGTTCCGGCACGGAGCGAGAGTAGCATGAGCGTGGCGTAGACAAGGCCCAATGGCAGAGCGAGCCAGCCGAGGGTAACCGAGGCAAGTGCGGCGGCGGTGAGATAGAGCGCGAGGCAAAAGAGCAGTGTCCCACGCAATCCCAGCGTCGTCGCCACCGTAAACGTCTTGCTTTCTTTGTCTGCGGTGATGTCCGGGACGGCGGAGTAGGCTTGCATCGCCATCACCCACGCCCAGCCCGCCAAGAGAGTCGGGAGGGAGAGAGTGTTGCCGCCTGCGAGAAAGTAAGCGACATAGCCAGGGCACAGATAGAGCGCATTGAATGCAGCGTCCAAGAAGGGCTTCGCCTTTGCCCGAATGGGGGGCGCGGAGTAGAATGCAGAGAGCGCAACAAACGCCAGTAGGGCAAGCTGCGCGGGCTGTGGTAGAAAAAACGCGGCGATAAAGAACGGCAGGTTAGTCAGGACAATGGCAATCGTCAGAGGCTTTCTTGCATCCGGGGGAACCAATGCCTCGTAGCCGCGTTTCTTGGCATTAAGAACATCCGTCTCGTAGTCGAAGATATCGTTGATGCCATAGATCAGCAGATTCGCCGGGAGCAGAAAATACGCCAGAAAGAGCAGAGCCAGTGGAGAGTAGAAAACCGCAGGTGACTTCAGAGCCGCAAGACCCACCACGTAGGGGCCAAGAACATACATCCAAAATCGAGGGCGGCTTGTCTGCCAAAGGCGGGCGAGGGTCACGGCTTATTCTACCGTCTGTGCTTATTTTCGCCGCTATCAGCGGTTTTTTCGTCGCGCGTTTCCCCGTCCGCCCCGAGCTGGCGATTGTCTCGGCGATCTTCGTGTTGGTCTTTGCCTGGCCGAGCTATGCCGCAATCGTGCGCTGGCTCGGGGCAAAGCGTGGCGTGGGTTTGCTAGTGCTTCTGGGAGCCTACGCGCTGGTTTTAGAGACCGTGGCGGTGAAGACAGGCGTGCCCTATGGGCGGTTCTCCTACGGTCCCAAGATCGGGAAGCTCTTGTTTGATGCCGTACCGTGGACCGTCCCGTTCTCGTGGACGCCGCTGGCGCTCTGGGCACTGACCCTCTCACAAGGACGGATTTTCCTGGCCGGAGCCCTACTCGTCGGAGTGGACCTGTGCCTTGATCCGGGTGCGGTGGCGCAGGAGTTCTGGCGCTACGAGGCGGGTGGGGCATACTTTTCCGTGCCCCTCTCTAATTTCTTGGGCTGGCTACTCTCCGGCTCACTCGGGGCATGGCTGGGACGAAAGTCTGACTGGGCGAGTGCTCCGATAGAAGTCATGACCAGCGGACTACTGAGCATTGCGTTCTGGACGAGTGTCTGCCTGAACATGGGGCTCTGGGTGCCGGGGCTCGTTGGTGTAGGCCTACTGACGGTAAGTCTCCGAAAACACGCGGTACAATAGCCCATGCCCCATCCGATGCACGATGATATTCAAGAAGTGCTCTACAGTGAGGCGCAGGTCCAGCAGCGGGTTCGCGAGCTGGGAGCGCAGCTCACCCAAGACTATGCTGGACGCGATCTCCATTTAGTGACGATCATGAAAGGCTCACTCCCCTTCCTCTCGGATCTAATGCGTGCCATTGACCTGCCTCTTACCCTGGACCTGATGGGAGTCTCGTCCTACAGTGGCATCAACTCCACGGGGGAAGTACGCCTGACCATGGACCTCGATGAGTCTATTGAGGGCCGCCATGTGGTCATTGTCGAGGACATCATTGACACGGGCCTGACCCTGAGCTATGTTCTGCGGAATCTACGTCAGCGCGCACCCGCATCCGTGAAGATCATCACGTTCTTGGACAAGCCCGCCAAGCGTGGTGCGCCTCTCGAGGCCGACTACGTGGGCTTCACCATCCCCGATGCATTCGTGATCGGCTATGGCCTCGACTGGAACCAGCGCTACCGGAACCTGCCCTACGTGGGTATTCTCAAGCGCGATGTTTATGCAGGACCGCTTTAATACGTTAATAGACGCAACCCAACTACCGTTTATGCTGTCCTAAGTACTATGAACGACGAACCTACCCTCGAAACCCCCAACCCCACTCCTGAGGAGACAACAACCGTGGAAGCTGAAGCGCAGGCAGAAGCCACTTCTGAGACGCAAAAAACGATGCCCCCGCTGACGGCGGAGCGTGTCACTGACATTACGTTTGGTCTGGGTAAGGCAGCCGTGGATCTTCTGGATCAGGCAGCCCGCCAGCTCGACGACTCAGTGCGGCAGATTCGCCAGGACACCCCGGGCTTTCTGGCCGATATGGAAGAGAAGGGCCGTCCCATCCGTGAGAAGCTGAGCGAGAGCTTTAAAGGCTTTAATGTTACCGATGTCTTCAACAAGGCAACCCATAAAGGCGATGCAGCGCCTGGCACGGGCACCAGTGATTTTGATGACATTGAGGCACTGGAGAACCGTGTTCGTGAGCTAGAGCAACAAGTCAGCCCCGAGCCCACCGAGACTTCCGCCCCTACCACGGTGACAGAGCCAGAAAAACCCGCTGAAGTATCGCCGTTTTCCATGCT
Organism: Armatimonas sp.; assembly: GCF_964826245.1. Classification (NCBI taxonomy): domain Bacteria; kingdom Bacillati; phylum Armatimonadota; class Armatimonadia; order Armatimonadales; family Armatimonadaceae; genus Armatimonas; species Armatimonas sp. The sequence continues at coordinate 2,851 of NZ_CBAYMC010000225.1, forward strand.
TGAGCTAGACGACGAGCCCGCCTCAGCGCCAGTTGCAGAGGAAAAACCGGTCGCAGAAGCCAAGCCAAAGCCTGCGCCCAAGAAACCTGCCGCGCCACGCACCCGCAAGAAGCCTGAGGGCGAAGCGGCTGGCTAAGCTCGTCCTAGCCTCGGCCTCCCCACGTCGGCAACAGCTCTTGGGCCTGCTTGGGGTCGAGTTTATCGTGGAGGTAAGCCGCTTCGATGAGTCGTCGCTGGCGTATCTGACAGACGGACGTGTCTATGTCCAGCAGGCCGCGCTCAGCAAGGCCCAAGACGTTGCGCAGCGACACGCAGGCTGGATACTGGGCGTGGACACCGATGTAGTCGCGCCCGATGGCACTATTCTCGGAAAGCCAACAGACTCCGACGATGCTATCCAGATGCTGCGCTCGCTCTCGGGCAAGACCCACAAGGTCTTCTCCGGAGTTGCGCTTCTCACAGTAGCTCAGCCCGGCCAGATCATCGCAGAGGCGCTGACCGTTGTCGAGACCCGCGTGACCATGGCCCACCTGCCTGAAGATGCGATCCGTGCCTATGTTGCCACAGGTGAGCCACTCGACAAAGCCGGAGGTTATGGTATACAGGGAGGTGCCATGCCGTTTGTCACGCATCTCGAAGGCGACCCTTCCAATGTGATCGGCCTGCCTCTCTGGAGTGTGGCGGAGCTGCTTTCGGACGCAAAAATTTCACTCTGGCGCAACACTGGCCCAAATTCTACGTCATAATAAAGAGAGATGAGTCGGTACTTAGAACTATCCGTCGAAGGAGATATGGAGCGTGTAGGCGAGCGAGCCTTGCGTGCCTATCGCCGACTTGGCAAGGTCACACAAACCAATCTTGCCAATGGGCAAATTGTGGGAATCATCAAGATAGACGGTGAGCCTGCCGATGTCATGATCACCTGGAAGCCGGGACGGGCAGGGCGTATCAAGATGGAAGTTGCAGCAAACTCGGAGGACATTCTTAATCGTGCTGCCGATAGCGCCATGTACACCTACGCCAGCACGTATAAAGCCGTCGGTTGGCCCAATCCTGAGCGAGATCGTCAAGAGCGCAAGCAGAAGCAGCTACGAGTTGGGGGCAGTATTCTTGCCGTGCTTCTTCTGGGCACCTTGGCTTTTCTTCTTCTTCGCACGGCTAACTACAGCCCTAACCGATAGAATAGCGATATGCCCGAAACCGATTCGTTACACACCAATGTCTGGGAGCGCTTTGCCCAGCTCTACGGCACTCCTGAGCGCATTGCTCGCCTCTGGGAGCAGTGGATGGCCACACAGACCGAGTCCTCGATCGCCTTTTTAGAGAAAGCTCTCCTTGACTCCGCCGAGGCCAACAAAATCACGCTGGAAGAAGCACGAACACGTCTTGTGCTGGAGAAGCTTGTCGAAGACCGTGGCCCCCGCTTTGTGGAAAAGTTCCTGCGGGAGCACGATCAGGCCAGCAAGCCTCTCAAACCCATGAGCGTCAAGAAGAAGCGATAACCTCATGCGTTATTTTCTAACCGGGGCGACCGGCTTTATTGGCGGACGCTTGGCGGCACTTCTACGCGCACAGGGTCACGAGGTCGTGGCGCTGGTACGCTCTCCCGAAAAGGCACAAAATCTCGCGGAGCTTGGAGTAACACTGGCTAAAGGCGATATTACTGATCTTTCGTCCCTCAGAGCCGCAATGCCGGGTTGCGAGAGTGTCTTTCATGTGGCGGGCTGGTACAAGATCGGGCCAGGGGCAAGGTCGAATGAGGGAGTGGCAGTCAATGTCGAGGGAACCCGTAATGTGTTAGGAGTAATGCAGGAGCTGGCAATCCCCAAGGGCGTGTACACGTCCACGCTGGCTATTTTCTCCGACACCCACGGCGAGCTACCCGACGAAAACTATCGCTACGACGGCCCACACCTCTCGGAGTATGACCGTACCAAGGCCGCGGCTCATGACATCGCGGACGCGTTTATCGCGCAGGGGCTTCCTCTGGTAGTTGTCCAGCCGGGCCTTGTCTACGGCCCCGGCGACACCAGCGCAGCCCACCAGACCTTCCAGCAGTTTCTTACCCGAAAGCTCCCCCTGATCCCGCAGGGCGCGGCCTACTGCTGGGCACACGTGGACGACATTGTCTTGGGGCACTGGCTGGCGATGGAAAAAGGAAAGCCCGGCGAGAGCTATATCATCGCCGGACCGCCCCATACTCTGGTGGAGGCGCTGGAAATCGCAGAGAAGCTCACGGGAATCCCGCTCACCAAGCGCCGTGCTTCTCCCGGAATGCTCCGAGCCCTCGCCAGCACGATGGCACTCCTAGAGAGCATCCGTCTCACCTTGCCCGAGCAGTACTCCTCCGAGTTTCTGCGCGTCTCCGCGGGCACTACCTACCTGGGTGATAATAGCAAGGCAAAGCAAGAGCTGGGTTATGCTCCCCGCAGCCTCGAAGAAGGACTCCCCGAGACACTGGCATGGGAGCAGGCCCAGCTCAAGCGCTAAGCCGAAGCCGCGGTGCCGGTGCGCTGTCCTCCACCACGACGGCGGCGGCGGCGGTTGCGGCCTTCGTCACTGGCGGGATCTGCCTGAGCAGGCTCGCGAGGTGCTGCTTTAGTGGCGCGGGGCGGCTCAGGCTTTGGAGAGGACGGGGGCTCACTGCCACCGCCGCCATTATTGTTGCCCTTGCCCTGCACCTCACCCACCGCAAACGAGCGGTTGACGGAGGCCAGTCGGACGCGCACACCATGGCCTGGTTGACGGCCCGTTGGGGGAACGAAGACGATCATTCCGCCTTCCGCCAGCCCTGCCGCAACGGGGGGGACACTATCACTGATGGTCAGCACACGCGCCTCTACCATCTGCCCCCGCTTGATCGCTCCATAGCGGCGGTCAAAATCATCTAGGCGCCCCGTGGTCAGCTCGTACTTTTCATGGTGACCCACTTCCGTAGCACGGACATAGATCCCTCGCTCCAGCGCGTGCTCCAGCTCTTCTAGCTCAGAGCCATCTTCTCCCACAAGGGCAGCGGCAACTAAGGGATGACAGCTTACCAGGAATGCCTCCCCCTTCTCGCTCCGTGCCCGTCGCCGTAGATCACGCTCGATCACCATGGCCACACTCTGCGGCGACGAAACCTGGCCGGTTCCGGCACAGTAAGGGCAGACCTCATCCATCTGCTCATTGACGGTCTCGCCGGTGCGCTTTCGGGTCATCTCAATGAGGCCTAGCGGGGAGATATGGCTGACCTTACAGCGGTTCTTATCGGTCTTGAGGGCACTCTCAAAGGCCTGCTCCACTTTGCGACGATCGCTGGCATTGTTCATGTCAATCAAGTCAAGGACAATAATGCCGCCCATGTCTCGCAGACGAAGCTGGCGTGCGATCTCATTTACGGCTTCTAGGTTGGTCTGGACAATCGTGTCATTGAGCCCCTCGGTCTTGCCCCCAAACTTTCCGGAGTTAACATCAATTGCAGTCAGAGCCTCAGCCTGGTCAATCACCAAGTAGCCACCAGACTTGAGAGGAACGCGACGTTTGATATAGCGCTCAATCTCCGCCTCGATTCCAAAGTTCTCAAAGATCGCCCTGTCGCCATCGTACAGCACGACGCGGTCTTTGAGGGTCGGCCCAAAGAAGTCGAGTAGCTCATGCGCCTTGCGGTACTCTGCTGTTGAGTCGAGATACATCTTCTCGACATCGGAGCCAAATGTGTCGCGCAGGATACGCAGAAGCAGTGTCAGGTCAGCATGGATGAGGTTCGGCGCGGGCATCGCCGTCGCCTTCGCCTTGATCTCCGCCCACGAGCGCTCCAGAAACTCTAGGTCCTGGCGCAGCTCGCGCTCGGTCTTTCCCTCAGCTTCGGTGCGAACAATCAGGCCGTAGCCGGGCTTGCGGATGCTCTCGATAATCTTCTTTAGGCGGTCTCGCTCTCGGGGATCGTCTATCTTGCGCGAGACTCCGGTAGAGTTCTCCTCGGGCATGAACACAAGATAGCGCCCAGGCAGAGAGATGCGAGTGCTGACCCGGCTTCCCTTGGTGCTTCGAGCGCCCTTGGTAACCTGCACGAGCACTTCC
>NZ_CBAYMC010000226.1:0-6864 GCF_964826245.1 Armatimonas sp.
AAAGGCAAGCGGGACAAGATTGGCATGGAGCGAGGCGTGGGCGCTGCCCTCGCCGTCTCGAAAAACGCCCCGCGTCGGGTCTACAAATGCCGCACGGTAGGCCTTGCGTACGCGCTCGGCTTCCTGCTCATAGTCGCCGGACTTCCCGACGGCTTTGGCGAGGCGAGCCATGCCCATCAGGGCGTGCCAGTAGAATGCATTTGCCACGCTATTGACCATCGGCCCGGCCATCTGGCGGTTGTCGGTGGCAATCGCGCCGCCGCCAAAGCCATCGCGCTCGGCGGGCGGCCAGTCCACAATCGCGCCTGCAACCAGCAAACCATCGGGGCGAGCTTTCTGACGCAGTAGCTTGCGGTCTAAGCGATCCCAGATTCGTGCCACAAAGGCAGTGTCGCCCGTAAACTCCCAGTCGGCCTCCGCCATGAGAATCAGATGGTGCGCCCACTCGGTTGGCCAGGTGCTGTAGGTGAGTAAGAGCTCCAACGTGTACCGATAGAGCGCCCAGTCGCGCTCCATCAGGCAGTGGCCCAGTTGCGCTAAGTAGGCATCCGCCTCGTAGGCCGTGCGCTCGCGCTCGCCATCAATGGAGACTCCTAGAAAGCTGGTGGCCTTGAGCGTGTGCTGACAGAGCTTCCAGACATCTGTCAGCGTTTTGTCGGAGCAGGAAAACGCGGCAGCTTTGTCGTCGAAGGCGCTATGCAGGGCCTTAATGCGAGCGTGCTCGGACTTGAACTCGCCTGGCCAGCCCTCGACCTCGATGGCACGAAACGGCAAGACATCGTCGTAGCCGGGGGGAACTTGCACGGCTCCCCGACGAACACCGGGTGCAAACGGGGCCTTCGGGGTTGGCACGAGCACGCGCTCACGGGACGAGAGCAAAGTCTCGCAGCTTCGGTAGCAGACACTTCCCGGCGGCTTGCGGTCTATGCTATTCTTGCTTGCCAGCTTCTCCCCAAAGTGAACGACCACCCGCGCCGCTGCTGGGCCTGAGAGCTGGAGAGTTCCAAACCAGGCACGGCCAAAGTCCACAAAGTAGCTGCCGTCGCCGCGCTTGACAATGCGCTCCGGGGCGATCTCGGTGAGCTGTAGCGGGTTGCGGTTCTCCCAGGCATCGTTCTTGGGCGAAGGAAAAGGCGTCATCCCCATCCGCCCGGTGGCAAATGCCTGCGGCTTGCTCCACGCGCTCGCCCGGCTGCTCCCCTCGCGCCAGAGCCGCACCTGCCAGGTGAATTTCTGGTTCGACGGAAGCCAGGGGCCATCGTAGCGCACCCCAATTGAGTGCGCCGATGCCATGCGTTTGCTGTCCCAGAGCACCTGCCCATTTTCTGTGAGTACCTGAATCTGGTAGGCGCTCTGGATACCGTCGTCGAAGCACCAGGAAAACGCAGGCTTAGGGTCGGTGAGCGTCGCACGCTCCGGGTAGGCGAGGTAGCCGATGGTCAGGCCAAAGGGTGTGCTGGACATAATGCGTATTGTACCCTCCTCCCCCCGCTTCGCTCCTCCCTCCTCCCAATCCTGGGAGGAAGGCCAAGGTGGAGGGTTAGCCCGGCACGGGCTTTGCGGCGCGAAGCGCCACCCAGACGCCTCGTTCACGGGGCGGCAAGCGGTATAATTCCCTCATGACAACTCTTGCTTTTGTCGGGTGTGCGCATATCCATACACCCGGCTTTATTCATAACATCAACCGACGCACTGATAGCATCAAGGTCAAGTACGTCTGGGATCATGACTTAGCTCGTGCCGAACAGCGCTCCAAGGAGCTTGCAGGCTCGGTAGTGGAGAGTGATCTGGATGCCATTCTTGCCGACCCGGAAGTGACGGCGGTGATTGTGTGCACCGAGACCAACCGGCACACCGATGTGGTTCCCCAGATTGCCGCCGCGGGCAAGCATGTCTTTGTGGAGAAACCGCTGGGCTTCTCCGGGGCCGATGCAAAAGTCATGGCCGAGGCGATTGAGAAAGCGGGCGTGCTCTTCTCCACCGGCTACTTCTCGCGTGGCGATGCCAAGCTCCGCTTCGTCAAAGAGCAAATCGAGAAAGGCCACTTTGGCAAGATTACCCGCGCCCGCATGAGCAACTGTCACAGCGCCGCAATCGGCGGCTGGTTCGATGGCGAGTGGCGCTGGATGGCCGACCCGGTGCAGTCGGGCTGTGGTGGCTTTGGGGACTTGGGCACCCACATCCTCGATATTGTTCTCTGGCTCTTTGGCCCCGTAGCGCAGGTCACTGGACAGCTCGACAGTGGCCTAGCACGCTACGAAGGCTGCGACGAGACGGGTGAGGGCATGCTGCGCTTTGAGAGTGGCGTCATCGCGACTCTGGCCGCCGCCTGGGACGATGTCGCCGACCCGGTGCGCTTGATTGTCTCCGGTACCGAGGGGCATGCGTTGATTGTCCACGACAAGCTCTACTTCCAGAGCAAGCACGTGCCCACCATGGATGGTAGCCAGCCGGTTCGCAGTGCCGAGCTTCCGGGGCCGGTTCCCGCCGGGCTAGACTCGTTCTTAGACCGTGTTACTGGCACAAGCGACGATGCCCCGCTCGTGGGTGCGAGCGAGGCAGCGTACCGCAATGCGGTGATGGAAGCGATCTACACCGGCGCAAAAGAGAGCCGCTGGGTCACGCCGCAGGCCTAATCGGCGACGATGGTGTACCCTTGGCCGCGCACCGTGCGGATCAGGGGTACCGGAAAATTGCGGTCTATCTTCGTGCGCAGGTAGCTCACATAGACATCCAGCACATTGTCCGTGGCTCGCTCTTCGCCGGGCCAGACATGCTCCATGATCTCCTCACGGGTCACGACTCGTCCCGTGCGCCGCATGAGCAGCTCTAACAGCGTAAACTCTGTCGCCGAGAGCGCGATCTGAGTCCCGCCACGGGTGGCACGGCGCGTGAGAGTATCCAGGGAGAGATCTCCCATAATCAGGGGGCTACGCTCCAGTGAGACGCGTCGCAGGAGGGCCTGGGTCTGGGCCAGAAGGAGCTCGGTACCACTCTCCAGAGGTAGTACCACATCGGCTCCCGCCGCCAGCCCTGCCAGAACCCGGTCGGGCGTATCGAGCAGGAGAATGGGAACGTTGACATGTGCTGCGCGGAGAGCGGTGCAAAGCCCCTGTCCCGCCAGCACCCCCAGTGGCTCCACCAGCACAATCAGCTCTATCCCACCCACCCGCGCCATATCGAATGCCTTGAGGCCATCGGCGGCAAACAGGACCTGAATCTCTTGTCGCTCTAGCTCAGCAGAGAGTTGCGTAAATGCCCCCTCAGAGGCACTCACCATTAAAACGGTATATCCAACTTGACTTATCACACTATCAAGAGCGTTGTAACCTACCTGTTGGTTCCGCAATTTTGAGTTTTTTCTCAAAAAAGACTCTTTTGGACTGCCTGCGCCCCCGCACGCCAGAGAAGTGAGGGAGAGTCGCGCTGTGCGATCTCGACAGCGGCAGGGCTCGCGGCACATCCCGCCTCTTGCCAGCGGCGCTTCCAGTAGGCCCGCACAATCCCCGGTGTGTTGTTAATCTCCGAAAGATGCGCAAACCAGACCGAGGCCGGGCCGTGCTCCAGCGTGTGGGAGAGCACTAGATCGGCAGCGGCATTATTAGACAGGTGGCCGGTGCGGGCTAGAATACGGCTCTTGAGCGACTCGGGATAGGGCCCAAAGCGCAGCCGGTGAATATCATGATTGGCCTCGACCACCAAAAGCGAGGCACCACGGCAGGCGCTCCGAACATCGGGGGTAATGCTCCCTGTGTCCGTGGCATAGACCAGCGCGGTTGCACTTGACTCCACCCGAAACCCACACGGCTCCGCGGCATCGTGCGTGGTGAGAAGCGAGCGGACTCCAAACGCCCCCAGCCCCGTTTCGTCGCCTGGGGAAAGAGCCAGTGTCGGGAAATCGCGCTTGTCAGACTTCTGGAGCGCCGCCAGCGTCCCCGGCGTGGCGACAATCGGCACTCTGTACTTCACCGCCAGCGGCACGGCTCCCACACTATGATCCCCGTGCTCGTGGGTCACTAGAACGCCGCTAAGACTCTCCAGCGCAACACCGCGTTCGCCACACCAGCGCTTCAGAGTCCGCACCCCAATCCCCGCGTCCACCAAAAGCGCCCCCGAATCGGAAGTCACGAGCAAGCAGTTCCCCGAAGACCCCGACGCGAGGCAGTGGACAGTCATCAGTTCACAGGGTATTCCCCAAAAAAACCCTTCAAGTGTTTGACTTTAAGCGTTTTCTTGGACTTTCGGGTTCTCGAAAAATCAAGAAACCTCCTTCAGATAAATCCCATTCCCAACCTCCATATTCAGCACAAATCCGATCTAAGAATTGCCAAATTACTATTTTTTTAGAAGAGAATAATCTCTTTTCATATTTTTTTAAATCATGCATTACAATATCTATATTGCAAGACTCATTCAAAAAAATAATAATATCCCTGAAACTCAAATACTTAGAACCGAAATCAACGTAAGTTGAATTTAACATTTTAGAAGAATCTATCATCTTTTTCTTATCAAAAATTTTCTTTTCATATGAATCAAAAACAATACTAACCTTTCTTTCTCGCATTATATCGTTTTTATTCTTATCGTAGTTATTCCATCTGAAAGAATAACCACCTTTTTTTGAATCAATTCCAAAAACTAATTCCTTCACAGGATTCCCAAGAGCTGTTTTGTCTTGGATTTTCAATGTAACACCAGCCATATCATTTATATCGATACCAGGTTTTCTCCCCAAGGCATTACCTTCTTCAATCAAAACGCCCATCGCGCTCCGTATTGACAATTGCATACTATCAGGCAATTCAGAATACAGAATTCCATCTTCAGAAAGAATCTTATCACGCATCGCCGAACTAACAGAATCCAAATCCTTCATAAAATTATCAATATTTTTAAATCTTCTTTTCTGATAATCACCAATCGGCATATACATACCATTAATCATATCTTTCCCCATTTCTAGTTGATATACAGGTATCCCTTCTGAATATTTAACCCATTTCAGTCGATACAATAACGCATATGCCTCCATTACATCAGACACAGACCTCTTTTTGAACAAAAATAGAACAGGCTCTTCAACTATTTCCCCCTCAGTCGTCCCTACAGTCAATCTAATCGCTGAATAAACCCATTTATATAGTGTTCTAAAACTACCACGCAATATTCTTCCATTTTCAATTTCTTTTAATAATCCCTTATCCTTCTGTAATACATTATCCGTATTTTTCGTTATCATTTTGCCATTAATATTTTGACTCATTTATCCACTATCATCTCTTAAAATAATAAATTTACAACACAGTAAATTACTAAGGTGATTAAGCGAGAAGGCCAACCACCTCAGTAGTTAAATATCCCTAATTCACATGGGAAAATGGCTCGGTGAAAGGAGTAGCATATTGAAGAGCTACATTAGTGGTTTTATCATAAATCCGACCGGAGCCAGAATACTGACGACTTCCGGTTCCCGAAGCATGCGCCCAATTGCCACCACCTCCAGCAGGACCTTTTCCAAGATCACTAGCAAATGACACCTGATCCGCTCCTTTGTCTTCCCAAATGAACCAGGCTGCTGCAGCATTTGATGAAGTCCAATCGAAATGAGCGCTAATATACACATTATCTATAGCACCATGAGTATGCGTTACACTATCAATAACGGCAACTCCAGCAGAAGCATCATTTCTACCACAGATAAACGTGGCAAAAGTTATAGACACAATAGCAAAAAATCGAACATTTGACCATCTACTCATTTTCGTACACTCCAAAAACACAAATTAAATCGTCTTTTTCAGACGACAATGATTTTTTCTAAACGCTATCCAACTAGTGAACAACTGAACACAAGTATACTTAAACAAATAAATTTATACATTAAGAAAGTACAAGAGCATTGTACATTTTTTCATCATGAATCATCCTACCGGCGGCTCGAAGGCGAGCTTTTCCATGCGTAGGCTATCTGGAACGGGGATAGGGTAGTTACCGGTGAAGCAGGCGAGACAGAAGTTGTCCACAGGCACTTGCATCGCGCGGGCCAGCCCTGCTTCCGTGAGATAGCCCAGGCTCGTGGCTCCGATTTTCTGGCGGATTGCCTCCACGGACTGACTGGCGGCGATAAGCTGGTCTTGGGTCGCCATGTCAATGCCATAAAAACACGGCCACTTGACGGGGGGCGCGGAGATGCGCACGTGCACTTCCCGCGCTCCGGCCTCTAAAAGCAGACGCACAACTTTCCCCGTCGTGGTGCCCCGGACAATCGTATCGTCCACCATAACCACGCTCTTGCCTTGTAGTGCCTCACGGATCGGGGTGAGCTTCATGCGGACGCCCATCTCGCGCATGCGCTGATCCGGCTGGATAAACGTGCGCTGGATGTAGCGGTTTTTGATGAGCCCTTCGCCAAACGGAATCCCACTCGCCTCTGCAAAGCCCAGTGCCGCCGGCGTGCCCGAGTCAGGGACACCAATGACGAGATCGGCATCAATGGCAGGGTGCTCACGGAACAGCTCTCCTCCCATGCGACGGCGTGCGGCATGCAGGCTCTGGCCGTACATCACCGAGTCCGGGCGGGCAAAATAAATGGCCTCCAGCATGCAGAGCGCCTGCCGCTTCATCGGGACACCCGGCTCCACGCGCCAGCCTTGGTCGTTGACAACAATTATTTCACCGGGCATGAGCTCCCGAATGAGAGTCGCCCCCACCTTATTGAGTGCACACGTCTCGCTCGCCAGCACAAAGCCGCCCTCGCTTAAGCGCCCCAGACAAAGCGGACGAACTCCATACGGGTCGCGCACCCCAATCAGCTCGTCGTGCGTTAAAATCGCCAGAGAGTACGCACCCTCGGCCTGCTGC
>NZ_CBAYMC010000227.1:0-6840 GCF_964826245.1 Armatimonas sp.
GCCCCTTCATCATGCGGCATGGCACAACCAGCTCGAGGCGGCGCGGCTCTTAATTGCCAGCGGTGCCCTGGTGGATGCCCGGCGCACGGAAGGCCGTATCACCCCGCTGGAGTCTGCGAGCTACTTGGGGCACCAAGACATGGTGGAGCTGCTTCTTACCGCAGGTGCCGATCCCAATGTGAAGATCTACGACGGCTACACACCGCTGCATCAGGCGGTTCGTAACGGCCATGTGGCGATCTGTCAGCTTCTGATGGCCAAAGGGGCGCGGATTGATTCGGAGCGCGACAATGGCTACACGCCGCTCCATAGCGCATCGGAGAGTGGTCAGGTAGAGACGGCGCTCTGGTTGCTGGTCTGTGGAGCCGACCCGACCCGCCGTGGTAAAGACGGAAAGACGCCGCTCGGGATCGCCAAGAACGACAGCATCCGAGAGCTGCTGCAAAAGGCACTCCTCACCCGCGCCGATACGGAGGCAAAGCTGACGGCACGTGAGCTTCTTTTCCCCGATGCAGCGCTTGCCGCAAAACAAGAGCTACCCGCGTATGCGAGTCACTTTGAGCGGCAGCAAGTAGGGGCTGAGTGGGGGACGACGGCGCTAGGGGGAACGTGGAACGACCTGCAGACAGGCACGACTCCCAAAGGCAATCGGACGTTTCTGGGGCCGCTGAGCAACCAGGAGGTGCGGCTGGCGGTGGGGAAACTCCCTGTCCATAACGCTCTGCGCATCTCGTTTGAGCTGCTGGTGATCGGCTCCTGGGATGGCAATGGGACGCCGCGCTATGGGCCGGATCTCTGGGATCTGAGTGTGCTCAATGGCCCGACTCTGCTACATACGACGTTTTACAATCCTGGCAAAGAGCTTGTCAATGCGCCCCTGCAAGCCTTTCCCGCCGACTACCCGATAGGCAACAATAAAGGCTACACGGGAGCCAAAGAGCGCAACACGCTGGGCCTGTTTGCCGAAGAAGACGGCTCGCCCCGTGAAGCCGTCTATAAGCTTGCGTTCACCTTTACCCACCGCTCGGACTCCGTCATCCTCCGCTTCTCAGCGATGGGCCTTGAAGGGCTAGAAAACGAGAGCTGGGCGCTTGCAAACGTAAAAGTGACAGCAGTAACTCTTGGCAACTCAGCCGCACCGACACCGACAAAGCCGAAGAAAAAATAAAACCCCGCTCTGGACTTGCTCCAGAGCGGGGGATTTCTATGCGGCGTCTTTTTCGTCCGCGCTCGCAGGTTCTGTTTCTGCGCTTACAGACTCATCACCATCCTCGTCGTCTTCGTCTTCTTCGTCGTCGAGGTCATCGTCATCTTCCAGATCCTCGTCATCGAGCTCTTCTTCATCCTCATCGTCCGCCGGCTTGGTGGACTCTGCGGACTCTGTGCCGGGCTTGCCATGTGCGCCCTGCTGCTTGGCGTTGGTTCGGCTCTCCAGGCGCTGCGCGGCTTTTTTCATGGCCTCTTTCGAGGGCGACAGAATCATGATCATCTGGCGACCTTCGATCAGTGGGTGGCGCTCGACTTGCCCGACTCCGGCATCGGTGGCCATCTTGGCAATCTTGCCCATCGCTTCCTGAGCGAACTCAGGGTGCGACATCCAGCGGGAGCGGAACCGGAACGTAATCTTGACCTTATCCCCGTCCCCGAGGAACTTGATAACATTCTTGATCTTGATATTGAGGTCGTGGTCGTCGATAAAGCCCATCTTCGGAGAGATGGTAATGCCCTTCATGTCCGACTGGCGCTGCTTGAGACGCGCTTCACGCTCTCGTTTTCCCTGCTCGTACTTGAACTTACCGTAGTCCATGATCCGGCAGACAGGGGGAACGGCGGTGGGAGCAACCTCGATCAGGTCCATACCCCGTCCACGCGCGATATCCAGCGCTTCGCGCGGGGTCATGACCCCAAGCTGCTCGCCGTCTTCGCCTACAACACGAACTTCACGAACGCGGATACGATCGTTAACTCGGGGGCCCATGTCCCGATTGCGGTCGAAGCCGCGGGCATCACGATGATGACTTATACTAAACCTCCAGGTTGATTGACAGTGCCGCGATATTTCTCGCGCAAAGAGTCCTAAAAAATAATCGGTTCATTGTATCCGTGGCGTTATAGCCTGTCAAGAATTCCAGATCGGGAGGTTTTGTGAGAAATGACAGGCGGCTCCTGAGGAGCTTTCTAGCATGGGCTCTTTCTCGGCGCAGATGGCTTGGGCAAAGGGGCAGCGGGTGCGGAAGCGACAGCCCGATGGGATATTGAGCGGCGAGGGGGGATCGCCTTCGAGCGGAGCACTCTCCCGGCGCTTGGTGGGATCAGGCAGCGGTGCGGAGGCGAGCAGGGAGCGGGTATACGGATGGCGCGGGTTGGTGTAAAGCGCCTCCGCAGTGCCCAGCTCGACGATGCGTCCCAGATACATTACGGCGACTCGGTGTGCAACATGGCGGATGAGCGCCAGATCGTGCCCGATGAAGACATAGGAGATTCCGCGCTCTTGCTGAAGCTCCATCAGAAGATTCACGACTTGCGCCCGCACGGAGATATCCAGCGCGGAGACGGGCTCATCTAAGACAATCAGCTCAGGGTTCAGGGCAAGGGCACGGGCGATCCCGATGCGCTGGCGCTGCCCCCCGGAAAATGCATGAGGGTAGCGGCTGGCGATTCCCTCGGGAAGCCCTACAGACTTGAGTAGCTCCTCGACACGAGCCTTACGATCTCCCGTAATCTTATGGATCTCCAGTGGCTCGCTCACAAGCTGCCCCACGGTCAGGCGCGGCGAGAGGCTGGCGTAGGGGTCCTGAAAGACCATCTGCACTTTGCGGCGAAACGCGAGCAGCTCGCTGCCACGTAGATTGTGGACTTCCTGGCCCTGGAAGGTGATGCTTCCCCCGGTTTTGGGCAAGAGCTGCAAGAGCGCACGCCCCGTCGTGGACTTGCCGCACCCCGACTCTCCGACAATGCCGAGCGTCTCGCCTCTCTCCACCGAGAAGGAGACGCCATCCACGGCGCGGACAATTTTCCCGCCGCCCACCGCAAACTGCACCGAGAGATTCTCAATATTAAGTAGCATTGTTTTCATCCTCGCCATGAGGTTCTTCCCAGAGTGGTGGGCGTGCGGCATGGGAGATTGTGACCACGCTAAGCGTGTCGGGCCGTCCGTCCTTGTCGGTGTCTTCTAGGCCAAAGTAGATGTACCAGACCCCCGAGGAAGAGCGCTTCGTCTTTGTTTTGCCCGTCTGGAAGCGATGTGAGAAGGTCGGGCGCGAGTAGTGAAGTGAAGCTGCCTCGTTGTACTGTGTGGGTGGGTTGACGGCACAATACTTACATAGCGCCATCAGCTCCCGCCCAATCACGGTCGTGAATCGCTGAAACGCTTCCGTAGAAATACTTTTTAGCCATGTCTGCGCTTGGCTCAGACTCAAGTTACCTTCCCGAGTGAAGTCCAAAATCAAGGGTGTGGCAGATGGGTGTAGTGGCCCACCACCAGGCCGAAGACTTGGGCGTCTCAAGCAGCTTTTTCCCGGACCTGTTTTCTAGGATTGTCTCGATTGAAGACAGGCGGGTTTTCGAGTCCTGCATCGGCGTAGAGCTGAGCCATGACAATGTCACCATCAATCACCCTGCCTGCATCAAGATCAGCTAGGCCTCGTCCGATGCTTGCCATGACTTCTGGAGAGGGGACATGTCCATCGTCCTTTGCGGAGAACATGACCGTTGCCATGTCTTCAAGACGCTTTCGGGCGCTGGCATCGGTCTCCAGGAGTTTTTCAATGTGAGGGGGGAGTGTTATCGTCGTGCTCATGTTCTCAAGTATATACCGGGCTTTTGATTCGTACCAGAGGACTCCCGAACTGAGTGTGGCGATACCTACTTGAATTCGTGACTCGTGTCAGGAGTATCAGGGGTTTCCGGCCAAGGATCGGTAACAACCCCCGTTTTGCTGTTCCAGAGGTATTCCGTTTGCACTGCCATTGCAGGGTAGCGTATGCGGGCCTCTACGTAGACGAACTGATTGTCATTCCATTTGGGGGTAACGCGGATGTATTTTTCGGGTGAGATGTGGCGCGTATGGAGGACACGTCCTGTTGCAACCTCCGTCAGTTGCGCCGTGCCGTCCACCCCCGTTTCGAATCTCAGTTTGCCATTGGGTGATGTCGCTAACGCCGCACTTTCCAGTCGCAGAGGCCCGTCGCGGTGGTCTAGGAATACCTTGAATTGCCAGACGAGATAAGGCAACCAAGGAAGGACTGCCATGCCGACAATGATTAACATCCAGCGCGGTGGCTTTCGCAGATACCGACTACTGCCAGGAGGCTTGTAATTAGGTTTGGGCTGGAGCTCCGCCATAACTCATTCTACCCTGGTGACTCTGTGGCAGCGAACGAGATGCTCTTTTGGCAGGATCGTTGTGGGGAGCGGCTCGACGCACTTCTCGACTGCTTGCGAGCAGCGCGGGCGAAACGGGCAGCCGCTGATCTCACTAGGCCGCGTGGGGGGCTGGCCGGGAATGAAGTTTAGCGCCCCCCCCGCCCCCGAGTTCGGGGGAGCCAGTGTACGCTCCGGCAAAGAATTGAGCAAGCCCTGCGTGTAGGGATGCTTCGGATTCGCGAAGAGCGTGTAGACATCGGCCTCTTCCATCACCTGTCCACCATAGAGCACGGCGACTCTATCACAGACCTGCGCGACGACGCCCAGATCGTGGGTGATGAAGATCACGGCCATCCCCAGCTCTTGCTGGAGCTTTCGGATCAGCGTGAGAATCTGCGCCTGCACCGTGACATCCAGCGCCGTGGTGGGCTCGTCGGCGAGCAGCACATCGGGCTCCGAGGCAAGCGCCATGGCGATCATGGCACGCTGGCGCATTCCCCCCGAGAGCTCGTGAGGGTACTGCCGTGCCCGGCGCTCCGCATCGGGAATCTGCACGCGCCGCAGGGCCTCAATCGCGGCTAGCTTCGCCTCGCTCTTGCTCACCCCTTTGTGGAGCGCGACACTCTCGGCGATCTGGTCGCCAATCGTAAAGACAGGATTTAGGCTGGTCATCGGGTCCTGGAAGATCATCGCGATCCGCCCGCCACGAATCTGGCGCATGTCTTTTTCGGAGAGCTCCAGCAGGTTCTTGCCCTCAAAGACAATCTTTCCCGCCGTCACGCGCCCTGGCTCTGGGACCAGGCGAAGCGCCGAGAGCGCCGTCATGGTCTTGCCCGAGCCCGACTCCCCGACCACCCCGAGGGTCTCACCGCGCTTGACCGAGAGCGAGACGCCACGGACCACCGCGCCAGCAGGAAACGAAACTTCCAGGTTTTCGAGGGAAAGAAGAGGTTCACTCACGGGACGCATTGTACCCGAAGCCATACTTGGAATCCCTCCTCCCCCTGCCCCTCCTCCCAATCCTGGGAGGAAGGGGAAAGGAGGGGATTTTTTTATTTTGGCGCTATGGCTTGGGCGATTTGGGCGAGGACATACTCTTGTTGGTAGATCACTTGCTCATTGCGAAACCGAAGCACCCGAACCTGATGTGCCTCGATCCACGTCTGGCGCTCCAGATCATATGTATGGATGTGGGGAAGCTCGTGAATCTCTCCATCCACCTCAATGGCAATTCGATGCTCGGGGCACCAGAAGTCTAAGATGAAGTTCCCGACAGCGTGTTGACGACGAAACTTTGCGCCACAGAGCCGTCTCCCACGTAATGCTTCCCATAGGATAGCCTCCGCATGAGTCGGATTTTTCCGATGCGCTTTCGCGTGCTTTACAATCTCAGGGATTGTGTTTCTGAGGCGCTCATAACGACGATAGTACATAGTTTTGTTCCTTTCACCCACAGAACGGGTGAGAAAGGCCAATTCTGATAAAATCCACCAAAAAATTCTCAATCACAAACAAACTCCCCTCTCTCCCCTCCTCCCAGGATTGGCACCCAGAGGGTACCCGGGGGCAGGGGGAGGAGGGTACAATGCTGCCATGAGCGTCCAACTTGGAATTTCGTCGTATTCGTACTGGCACTTCAAAGAGCCTAAGATCGCCATTGAGCATGTCATTGACGAGGCCGCGCGCCTTGAAGTCTCGGGCGTGGAGATCCTGCACCGGCAGATGGAGAGCGAGGACAATAGCTACCTCCAGAGCCTCAAGCGCCGTGCGTTCTTAAATGGCCTTGACCTGATCTGCCTCTCGATCCACCAGGACTTTGTGCACCCCGAGGCCGAGGCGCGTCAGCAGCACATTGACCACACGCTGAAGTGCATCGAGCTGGCCTACAAGCTGGGCATCCCATGTATCCGCCTGAACTCCGGTCGCTGGAAGACGATCGCGAGCTTCGACGACCTCATGGACGCGCGTGGCAACGAGCCCCCGATTCCAGGCTACACTGAAGATGATGCGTTTGGCTGGTGTATTGAGAGCATCCAGAAGTGTCTGGACAAGTGTGCCGAGTGCGGCGTAACTCTGGCGCTGGAGAACCACTGGGGCCTCACGCGCACGCCTGAAGGCGTCTTACGCGTGATCGAGGCCGTGAACTCTCCGTGGCTGGTCGGGCTCATGGACACGGGCAACTTCCGCGAGGATCTCTACGAGAACCTAGAGAAGATGGCCGAGTATGTTCGTTTTGTCCAAGCAAAGACCTACTTTGGCGGCGGCGAGTGGTACACGCAAGAGATGGACTACAACCGGATCGCGGGCATCCTGAAAGCCGTGAACTACAGCGGCTATATTTCCCTCGAAATGGAAGGTAAGGAAGACCCCGCCACTGCGGTTCCCAAGAGCATCGCGCTGCTTAAATCTGCCTTCGCCGCCGGTTGAAACCGGCGTCTGCAGTAGCCTTCGGCTGCAAAGCCCGTGCCGGGCTAC
>NZ_CBAYMC010000228.1:0-6822 GCF_964826245.1 Armatimonas sp.
TCCAAGCGCTCTGCGACAACTTGAAGTGCGGTTGCTTTATTGACCTCGGGATGCGAGAACTCTAGATACTCCGGGTCGGTGATGGTGATGTAGGTGCGCTCCCCCAGCTGCGTCTGCCAGTGCTGAGCCAGCGCGGCGATCTGGGCTTCGTCGGCGATCCAGAGAATTTTGAAAGGGGACTCCCCTGGGAAGCGCAGACGGGGGTCACCGATGACCTCATAAGTCGCCTTGGTGCGCTCTTCCAGAATCTCAAAGTGCCGCGTGCGCTCCCAGCCAAAGACCCCCTGAGGCGCGTCCCAGATCTGCGTGATGCCAAGCCGCTGTCCTTCATCAAGGAGCGAGCTGGCCAGCTCTAGATCAAAAAGCAGCTCCCGCCAGACCTCATCGGTCTCCGGGACTTTTACCAGCGCTCCGTTGCCACTCACCACCGGCCCGCTCAGCCCAAGCTGGGTATGGAAGCGCATGATGTTAAAGTGAGGCCGCCCCGATGCTAAGATCACCTGGCAGCCCAAGGCTCTCAGGCGAGCAATCGCAGTGGCATTGGCGGGAGAGATCTCTTTATCGGGGCCAAGAAGCGTGCCATCCAGATCGAAGACGGCGAGGCGAAAGGGGAAGTGTGTCACTCCCCCATAGTACCTGAGTACCTGCTCTGGCTCCTCACTTACTGGCGCGGGTCGAAGCTGCCTTTCTCGATCCCTCGCGCGGTGTCTTGCCACCAGACCTGGCTCCAGCGCACCCACTGGGCATGGCCATCAAGATAGCCTACGGTAAAACCCTGCTGGTGCCGATCGGTCACGACATCATCGGGGAGATTGGTGGCAGCGATCCAGTGCCGGGTCGGCCAAACATGGGCATGAAAGTAGTTCTCCCGGTAGTTCGCAGGGCTTTCCGCCAGCAGAACAACGCTCGCGGGCTTGTCAATGCTCGCCAAGCTGGTGAAGAGATTTGTCGCAATGTGGGGGGAGAGAAACCCATTGAGCGCGTAGCTGGTCACCCGAAAGGCAGTCGTGTAGGTAGCGGGGTCTGCGGGATCAAAAGCGGCGGGAGTGGGTGCCCAGTTGGTGCTGGTGTCCGAGGGGCAGCGCAGCACGGAGTAGCTCTTAATATAGGGCTGCGCCATGTAGACCCAGCTCTGCGCCCCACGGATCAGAGCGAGCTGCTCGTCGTAGTCCTGCGTGTACATCAGCACGCTAAGCGAGAGCTGCTTGGTGTTGGAGAGGCAGGTGGTCTGCCGGGCTTTCTCCCGCGCCTGAGCAAAGACGGGAAAGAGAATCGCCGCTAAGATAGCAATAATGGCAATAATAACAAGTAGTTCGATGAGCGTAAAGGCTCTTGGTTTCATAGACATAGCTCCTTGGATTTCTGAAGTTCTGAGGGAGCGGCCCGTGATACCATAGGCTTGCGTGCTGGTCTTCGGACCGCTCCAGACGCCTCGGGGAGCTCCTAACCTCCCCGGGGCGTTTCGTGTTTTTGATTTTAGCGTTGTGTGGGATCTGCTTTTCCGCTCCAAAGCCCGTTGTCGGGCACTCCATCGCGGTTGGAGTCGTCCATTTGCTTGCGCTTCATCGCCTTGGCGTGGCCATCGGCGAAGGCAACCGTCACCATCTCGCTGTGGCGCTCCGCAGGAACCGCGCGGCATCCCCAGAGAGTGCTACTGCACTCTGCGGTTCCAGGAGCGCCATAAAAACCACCGCCCGGCGTGGCGGGACGGCTCCCTCGCCAACTAGAGAGCGGCGGATCAATCACGTAGTTTCCGGCATTGAGCACGCCTTTATCGAAGCTGCTCCCCTCGGTATCGGCTAGCGTGATGGTCTCTGCGGGGCGCTCGATATCGGCATCCGTGGCAACGAAGGGGTGGCGGGTATTTCCTAAGTACTGGTAGTTATAGCCATAGCCCCCGTAGAGTGCGGCGGGGTTGTGGGCGAAGGGCTTTAAGAAGGCATTGGCAGGTGCCCCTGGAGAGCGGAAGATCGCCTCACTCTTGACATAGGGAAAGAGATAGTCGGGCCAGCGGGTGCGTGGCGACTGGCTCGAGGGTGAGGAGTGAAAGGGGTAGGCTTCCCAGTCCTGAGCATACATCGAGACCGCCATACCGAGCTGCTTGAGGTTGGAGACAGAGCTCGCTTGGCGTGCCTTGGCCCGCGCCTGAGCAAAGACGGGAAAGAGAATCGCCGCTAAGATCGCGATAATGGCAATCACAACAAGTAGCTCAATCAGCGTAAAGGCGGCGCGGAGGCGCATGGTTCAGTAGTTCTTTCTTGGCGATAAACTTTATCGCCGACTTTTTTTGTCGCCAACAGCTTACCGTAGAGAAAAAGTCCTGTCAAGAAGTCCCGAAGCACTCACCGCACATTTTTATGTTCGGGATGAATCAGTCCGGTAAAACCGATGAAGGATTCTTAGTCTCACCCGACGAGAGTGGTCATGACTCTGCCGCACGTATAGCCCCTAGGACGACCACTCTTTTGCCTGCTTTTACCTTCGTGAGGGTGCAGTCGCGCCAAAGCTCAGGGAGTGCGTTCTGCTCCGCCGACACGAGTGCTGCTTCCCAGTACCCAGGAAGCTCACTTGTCCCCCCGCCAATGGCTAGACATGAAGGATTCAAGAGATTAATAACGGTGGCCAAGCCGAGGCCTAGTGACTCCCCCGCTTGCGCAATAACACACAGAGTCGCTGGATCGCCCGCCCTTGCACGTAAAGCAAGAGTTGTGGGTGCAACATCACAGAGTGCAGCAATTGCGGCACCACCGGCAACTTCATCAAGTCGTTTGATTTTGTCGTTGAAGCGGATCGGCAAGTATCCCCACTCACCAGCCCAACCACTTGCTCCCACGAGTGGCTTTCCATTTGTGATAAATGCAGCACCAATTGCTGTCCCAATCATAATGACGCCACCTGTGATATTAGGCGGTGTGTCGTGCATCTCTTCAAGCAGTGCCGCTTTGACATCATTGAGTACAGCGACCTGTGTGCAAATATCTTGAATTGCATAGCGGGCCTCCCACCCTTGAAAAGACGGTAGTACATCACAAGCCACAACGCGCCCGGATTTCTCGACCAAGCCAGGAATGGCTAAACCGATGCGTGCGGGATTGATTCCGTGTCGCTTGATAAATGATTTGAGATGCAAGAGCAGCTCCTCGGGAGTAAACGATACGCCTGTCTGGGAGAGCTCTTCAGCCCCCTCGCACCAAAGTACAAGCTTCGTCCCCCCAAGGTCTATCCCAACACTATAATCCTTCATTTCGAGGAGCACGTACTTTCAAGCTCGTGAGTGTCGTGTCGGCTTTGATCTCTTTTTCGGTGAAGAGAACGGGCCGCCACTGCTTGGCACCAAAGAGCGCGGTCTGGTCAGAGAAGTGCGCAGAGCGTGGGTCGCCGGACTGGGAGTAGGTGAGAATCGCGACGGCTTTGGGGCCTTGCTTGGTGAACTCCAGGGCCATCATGAAGCTGCTGCCCTGGTTGATAAGATAGCCATCTTTGGTGAGCGAGCGGCTCCCCCCAACACTGGCGGGGCTGGCAAAGGGCTCCAAGCTCGTGCGGTTGTTGCCAAACCCGACCACATTGGTCAGGCCCTCCAAAGCCCCGTCGCCGCCATGGATGGGGATGCGCTCGGGCCGCTTGTCGCTGTACTGGAGCTTGCCGAGCGGGGTCTCCAGCGCGATCCCGACGCTCTTGAGCACGAGCACAGCACGCCCGAGATTGACCAGCGCGGTGTCGGTGCCGTCTTTGGGGGCGGCAAGCGCCGACGGCGTGGTGACGGGCTGCTTGGGATCGAAAGTATTCTGAAAGAGTGCCCCGGCTTTTTGCGTATCTGCTGCACTGTAGAGCGTGATAAACTCCCGCCAGAGTACGGCCCCGACACTGTCCGTGTTGTACTTTCCATCCCACGCGGCCAGGATCTGGCTGGCGGCACGCAGGTCTACTTCTTTCCCGTCAATCACCACGCTCCCCGCAGACTTGGCCCGCGCCGCGACCTCGGTGCGCAGTAGCTCTGCCGAGAGGCTACGGTTGTTGATCGCGGCGGCGGCGAGAGCATCGAGCGAGAACTTTTGCGTTCCCTCCAGAACCAGCGCGTTCATGCGGGTGCGTAGCGAGCGGGCCGTGGCCTCATCGCCCTGGAGCGGGGAGAAGCCGGTGAGCGGCTGGCTCGGGTTGGTGAGCCAGTAGCTATCGTTGGCGTTGAAGACATAGTCACGGCGCTCTTGCTGGGGCATCTTGGCGTAGGGCAGGACGCCGGGCCGGGTCGTGGGGTCGTTTTGCCACTCATTGGCCGACTTGCTGCCATCAAATAACGCAACACCGCGCTGCCAGGCCACTTTCGCCAGAAAGTCCGAGCTTAGCCGCTGGGTGAAGGCTGTGGTCGCGGCGGGGCTAAGATACGGAGTCGCCGAGGTGTCCGCAAACCACGCGCGGCCATCGGCGCTTGCGGCAATGGTGTTGACCCAAGGGACGGCATTATAGCGCGCGTGCGCCTGCTGGAACTCCGCGAGGCTCTTGGCTTGGTTCATGGCGAGGCGCTGGTCGTAGAACTGGGTGTTGTTGGCATTGGCATCGCGCACACAGACCCCGCGCTTGGCGCTCCACTCAAAGCCTGCAACATTGATCATGGGGCCGTAGTGGCTGGAGTAGAGCGCGCGCTCCACTTTTTTCAGAGAGCCATCGGGCTGGCGAACGTCGAAGGTGAGGTGCTTGACCGTCATTTCGCGCTCCTGGCCGTCGTAGTAGTAGCGAGTCGGGTGGCCGGGCACCAGATCGAGCGTGTAGAAAACAAAGCGCTTGCCCGCCGAGACGGTGTGTGTCCACGCGACGGCGTTGTTGAAGCCAATCAGCACGCCGGGGATTCCCAGCAGGCTCACGCCATAAACATTGAGCTTGCCCGGAATGGTCAGGTGCTTCTCCCAGAACCGAAACGCCCCCGTCCAGGGAAAGTGCGGGTTTGCCATCAGCATCCCCCCGCCCTGCAAGGAGCGCTCCGAGCCCAGCGCCCAGCCATTGCTCGCCTGCTGAAACTCGGGGATCGGAAGCCCCTCCGCCACCGGCTCTGATCCATCAGCTTTGGGTGGCATAGCCGTGGCGATCAAGTCCCCAAGATTCGGCGTCGTCGCGATCACGGACTGGTTGTAGGCCAGAATATCCAGCGGCGTCACATCAAAGAGCCAGCCGCTGCCCAGTCCCCAGTGCGCCACGCTGGCTACGCACGACGCCTGGTTTTCCCGGCGGTACGCATTGACCCCGGCTGCGTAGCCCTCTAGGGTCTCCCGGTTCTCTTTCGAGAGCTTGGGAAAAAGCTCCTTTGCCTGCTCCACAAACCCCAGTGCCCGGAAGGTGATGTCGCTATTGAGGTGCCGATTGCCCGAACCCGCGCCAAAGTAGCGCGCCCGCTCGCCGCGCACCTTGATGACCTGATCCAGTAATGAGCCCAGATGGTCTTTCGCAAAGGCATAACCCTCCCCAAACGCGAGGCTCCCAAAGTCGTTGGCGGTGATGTGCGGGATGCCGTAGCGCGTCCAACGAATCTGAGCCTCGTAGTCTTTGTCTTTTGCAGGCTGCGCCGCGTGCAGTGCGGCGGGAGACATCATCGTGAATAAAATCATGCTAAACCCCTCCCGCGTGGCCGTCGCAGCGGGGATCGGAGCCGACGGCGTAGGCTCCGCTGGGGAGCACTTGAAGAAGCTGTGCCGCCGAGCCATGTGCCCAAGAGCCGATGGGGCGTGTGTCGTGGCCGCGCTCGGTGAGGGACGCAAAGAGGCTTGTGTCGGCGCGGTCTTCAAGCTCTAAGACTCCCAGCCCTTCTTCGCTCTGGCCGGTATTGCCGCCATCCGACGAGTGCTGCCAGCGGGGACGCTCGATGGCCTCTTGCGGATCGAGGCCCAGATCCAGCGTGTTCACCAAGAGCTGCAAGTTGGTCTGCACCTGGATATTGGCTCCGGGCGTGCCTCCGACCAGCGCCAGCGAGCCATCGGGGTTCGTGGCGAGCCAGGCATTGAGCGTGTGCGCGGGGCGCTTGCCGGGCGCGAGTGCATTGGGCGAGGTGGGGTCAAGCGAGAAACCCGTGAGGCGGTTGTTGAAGAGAATCCCGGTGCCGTCGGGAATCCAGGCGCTGCCAAAATTATGGAAGATGCTCTGGATAAAGCTGACGGCGTTGCCATGGCTATCGGCCACCAAAAAGTAGGTCGTGTCCTGACCCTCATCCCCCCCAGCCCCCGCCGAGCGGGGGGGCATTATGGTTGCTTTTTCGCCAATCTCTGCGCGGCGCTTTGCCAGATAGGGCTCGCTGAGCAGCTTCGCCAGAGGAACGTCGTGCCAATCCGGGTCAGCGAGGTGGGCAAAGCGGTCCGCGAAGGCGCGTTTTTTACACTCGACGAGAAGATGCGTCCGCTCCGCTTCGGTCAGCTCCGCAAGTGCAAAGCCCTCCGCCAGCGCCAGCTCTTGCGCGAGAATCATCCCCTGCGACGGCGGCGGCTGGCAGTGCACGGTCAGGCCACGGTAGCCCACAGAGAGCGGTGCGAGGATGCGTGTTTTATGCGCCGCCAGATCGGCCATGGTGAAGTGTCCGTTTGACGCCGCGACAATCTTCTCGGCAATCGCGCCGGAGTAGAACGCCGCGCGGCCATGCGTCGCAATCTCTTCCAAGCTCCACGCCAGCTCGGGCTGACGGATGAGTTCACCGAGCGCGGGCGTTTTCGTGCCCAGCGCCTCAAGACCTGGCACGTGCGCAAACTCAGCGAACTTCTTCACGGCACGTGGCCCAGCGGGGTAGCCGTCTTTGGCATAACCAATCGCGGGGGCGAGAAGCTCGGCAATTGGTAGTGAGCCGTG
>NZ_CBAYMC010000229.1:0-6817 GCF_964826245.1 Armatimonas sp.
TAGAAGCGCCCGTTGGCGTCTTTTTGCGTGGCCCGCTGGATCACAGCTTCCAGAGCGGGTGTTGCGCCGGGCACGGGGGGCGTCGGGTCGTTGCAGATGTGGTAGGTAATGGTGACGACCGAGTCGCCGGTGAAGGGCTTGCGGCCTGCGGTCATCTCCCAGAGAAGAATTCCCAGCGAGAAAATATCGGAGCGGGCATCTATCGGAAGGCCCTTGATCTGCTCGGGCGACATGTAGCTGGGCGTCCCAAAGATCTGCCCGGCGACGGTGAGGGCGGACTCTGAGAGAATGCGGGCGATCCCAAAGTCGGTGAGCTTGACCTGGCCGCCGGGGAGAATATGCACATTGTCGGGCTTGAGATCACGGTGGACGATCCCGGCTCTATGGGCGAAGTCTAAGGCATCGGCGAGCGCGATCCCGATGCGCACGACTTCGGTGAGGGGGAGGGGGCCGTTTGCCAGGAGCTGCTGGCGGAGAGTCTGGCCCTCTAAGTACTCCATCGCAATAAAATAGCGCCCGGTGTCCTCCCCGACTTCGTGGATCGTGACGATATTGGGGTGAGAGAGCTGCCCTGCGGCGCGTGCCTCGCGGTAAAAACGCTCGATCCGATCTACCCGTGCGGCTCCGGCGGCATCGGGGGCAAGTGCCAGCTCTTTGACCGCTACCCGTCGCCCGACCTGCGGGTCTTGCGCTTCGTAGACAATGTCGTTGGAGCGCGCGATCTCCCGAACGATTTTGTAGCGTCCGAGCTGCATCTGTTTAGCCCTCCGGCTCCAAGGCAGTGACGGCTTGGACACGGAGCAAGAGAACGGTGCTATTGTCCTTACCACCCGCGTCGTTGGCCGCATCCACGATGTCGAGTGCCGCCTTCGAGAGGCTTTTCGTGCCGACAAGGGCCGCAAGTGCGTCCTCGCCCAGGTAGCCTGTCACACCATCGGTGGCAAGTAAGATCGTGTCGCCGGGAAAGAGCTTCTCGGTCAGAATATCGGCGACCATTCCGGTGCCCATCCCAACCGAGCGTGTGATCACGTTACGGTACGGCGACTGCTCGGCCTCGACTCGGGTGAGAGCACCCCGACGGACTTGCTCCTCGACCCAGGAGTGGTCTGTGGTGAGCTGGCGAATCCGCTCGCCCTCACGGAGCAAGAACGCGCGTGAGTCCCCGACATGAGCGATGGTGAGTATGTCCTCTAAGACGATGGCAACCACCATGGTCGTTCCCATGCCGTTCTTGGCGTTCATGCTGATAGCCGCCTGCGTGATGAGCGTGTTCGCATCCGCAAATGCTTGCTGGAGCGCTTCGCCAACCTCCCCGACGACAGGCTCGGCGAAGTAGGAGCGGATCACGGTCTTAAGGCCCGCCTCGGAGGCCACTTGGCCGGCACTGTGCCCGCCCATGCCATCCGCAATCGCCCAGAGCCTACCCCGTACCGCAAGGGTGGGGGCATCGTCGGGCGTGAAGAAATCGAACTTGTCTTCGTTGTTCTCTCGGACACGGCCAATATCGGTGCGAGCGGCAAACGTAAGCTCAGTATGGTGGGTGGGCCGACAGTCTGCAAGCGCCGCCCAGCCTCGGGCAAGCTCCTCGGTGTCGAACTCAGCGGTTGTCTCGTCGGCCATTTTCTCTCCTGCCACCCCGGTGGTCTAGGTCGTGTCTTGGTAGCGGAAGGCTACTGTCTGAGCTAGTTTATCGTGCCACGTCTCATGATTCCCGTCCCAGAGTGCCCAGAGAAATCCCAGACCGACGGGAAGGAGGGAAAGAAGCTGCCCCAGAGCCCGCTTGAGCGCTTGTTTCGTCTCCAAAATCGTCCCGTCGGAGTCTAAAACAATCACGCCCGCGAGCTGCTTACCAACCGTCTGACCGCTCATGGCAACCATGAGAGTGTGATAGGCCAGAAAGCCAATCGGGAGCACCAGCCAGTAGATCCAGAACTGAGGCCGCATGGCATTGGTGAGATAGCGGTAGCTTTCTGGACGCAGGGTGCCGCCCGTAAACATCGCCAGAATCACTGCAAGCACTCCCGCGAGAGCCAGAAACAGAGCAATATCCACCAGCATTGCTCCGAAGCGGGTGCCTAGTGACGCGTGTTCAATGGCCTGCTGCTCGACATGGAGGACGGGAATGACCTCGTAGTCTTGGTCGTGCTCGGGAGAGATTGCCCCCTCAGGAGCACAGCCCTCGCAGAAGATCTGCTCCCCGAGTGCGTGGGCGCAGCGCTCACACAGCAGGGAGGCGCACTGGCCACAGGTTGCCGTGGCCTCTTTGTTGGCATGGTTGACACAGGCGATCTTCCCCGCCATTGCGGGATCAATTAACTCTCGTTTACACTTAACACAGACCACTTTTTCCGTTTGATTTGCAGTACCACAGTGTCGGCAGGCTACCATTTTTTCCGCCCTCCTAGGGTTTTCCTATTTTGCCTGAGACTCTCTGGTGGCGCAAGTAGGCATTACGTTCTGCGTTGCCCGATGCTCTGTCTGCCCAGGTTTCTAGGGGACTGGCATCGTGGCCGTTTTGGGGGAAGATCAGATAGCCCCAGGCATAGCCTAGCAGAGTGAGTGGGAGATACAGCGGCCCCAGAATCCGGCCCTGCATTGCATGTACTAGCTCATGGCGGTAGATAGTATCGGAGAGCTTCTGCGAACAGATCACCACATCGCCGATACACATGCCGGAAAAATAGCGCCGCCCAAATGTCTCCGCAATCCAGCCGCCGCTTACGACAAAGACTCGATTTTCTCTATCCCAGGTGACGCTCCCACCTAGGCCAAAAAACAGCCCGATCAGGGTGTTAGGCAGCGACCACAGCGGAGCAAGAAAGAGCAAGACAGAGTGCATGGCAGAGAAGTCCTAGCTTAGATCGCAGCTTGCACCGGGCTCTTGTGGGACTTTATAGACCCCATTTTCCACTTGTGCAGGGTGGACAAAGTGGGGCTTCAGGTGCGGAATATGCTCCAGAAAGACCGGCTCTTGGCCCAGCATAATCGCGTTGAAGAGCACCAAGTGCTGGTGGAGCTGGCCCATATCCCCGACATGGGGGACGATGGGCTTGCCGAATTTCTTGGCGAGCAGGCTCACCGCCAGAAACTCACTCACCCCAGCGAGGCGTACGGCATCGGCCTGGACATAGGCAAGCGCGTCAGCTTGGAGGTAGTTCTTAAAGACAATCCGATTGGGGAAGTGCTCTCCGGAGGCGATGCGACCAGGCACAACCTCGATATTGAGCCTCTGGTGCGCCAGAAGATCATCGGGATGGGTAGGCTCCTCGATCCAGAGTGGCTTGAGTGGAGCCAGCGCTCGGCACGCGACCTCGGCTTCGAGCAGGCTCCATTTTTGGTTGGCATCGCACATCAGGCTCGCCGCGTCCCCGATGGCGTTGCGCACCAGTGTGGCGCGGCGCAGGTCACGGGCAAAATCGTCGGAGCCGACTTTCAGCTTGAGCGCCGTGAAGCCCGCCCCCAGGCTCTTTTTGATGTTCTCGCTGAGCCTTGCATCGTCGTAGCCCAGCCAGCCCGCCGAGGTATCGTAGCCTGGGTAGCCCTCGGTGAGGAGGTGCGTTTGTGTACGCGACTGGCGCAGTAGCTCCAGAGCTTGCTCTTTTGTGAGGGCATCATCGAGGTAGCTGAGGTCAAGCGTCGCCAAGAGTTCCTCGGGTGCAAGCTCCAGAAGTAGCTTCCAGAGTGGGACGCCGCGTGACTTGGCCCAGAGATCCCAGCAGGCATTGTTGATGGCGGCCAGCGCGAGCTGCACCACGCCCTTGTGCGGCCCGAGCCAGCGCAGCTGCGGGTGATCCGCGAGGTGGCGCTGGAGCGCACCGAGCTGCGCCATCAGCTCCTCAACCTCTCGCCCTAACAGCGGCTCCGCAAGCAGCTGAATCGCCTGGCAGACCAGCTCGTTGCCACCGCCCAAGGTGAACGCCAGCCCTGTGCCTGTGGTTTGAGAATCCGTATGGAGTAGCGCGGTGGCGTAGCTATAGACGGGGTTGGTGTGGAGCGAGTCCGTACCCGCACCATCTGAGAGTGGGAAGCGGGCATCACGAACCACGACCTGGGTGATCGTCACGTGCGCAGTGCCTCCAGAAACTCCCGGTTGCGCCGAGCACTTGCAGTTGTCTCCTCCCAAGTTCCCGTGCGGCAACACTCCACCATCACGGGGCCGGTGAAGTCCTCAGCGGCCAGTACCTCAAAGACACCGACAAAGTCCACGACACCCTCACCAAACTCCAGCATCACCTCGCCGCGTTGCGTCGCGCAGTCCTTGGCGCAGAACCCGCTGGTGCGTGCTGCCACCCGCCGCGCCTCGGCGATAGGGTCTTTTTCTGTGTAGTGGATGATATTGCCTGCATCGTACCAAAGCCTCACATTGGGATGCGCGATCTCATCAAAGCAGCGCTCGATCTCGTTTGCTGCTGCTGTGCACCCGCCATGAGGTTTGAAGACCACCTGAATCCCGTGCGGCTCGGCGCAAGCTGCTGCAAAGCGCGTGGCGGCGTACCAGCGAGCGAACTGCGGCTCGTGGTCGGCTCCAAAGGTCATTAAATACCGCACGCCCAGCGCCTTCGCGCGCTCTACCTGCCGCGCAAGACTCGCAAAGGCATCGCCCTCGCTGCCGCTGTGGTCCACGTGTAGGCACGCTAGATTTGCCATCAGCCCGTGCGCCGCCAGTCGCGAACCAACTGCCGCCGTGTCCATGCCATCGAGTGCCAGCGAGAGATCCGCCACCCCGCCCAAGAGCCCGACAACCGAGTAACCCGCTGCGGCGACTCCCGCCAGCGCCTCGTCAAAAGAAAACTTACCCCAAGGGCGCACAAACGCCCCGATCTGCCACGTTGCTTCCATGCCGCAACGTTCACCGAGCCGGTAGAGAGTTCCTGCTCACAAAGTAGAGGGTATGGTTTCTCTCAGGGTTATCGGCGTTGATGGTACTCTCGTGGGGAAACTGAGCGAGCCAGGGTTCATTGAGCGGGCTCTGGTGGTAGCGCAGGTTCTCCCGCTCCATCGGCCCTACCACGATGGCATCAATCCTATGCCGCTTTAGCAGAGCCTCTGCGGCAGTGCCACCGGCGTAGATCGTCCGAAGCTCTTTCTCGCGCTCCCCGTACTCCAAGCCGTGCGTCCAGAGGAAGCCCGTGTAGCCCAGAAACGTCCGACGTCCGGCGAGCTGGTGAGGGGGATTGTGGACAGGGGCCGAGAGGATCACCGCCGTGGGCTTGGTGGTCTCGGAAATCAAGGTAGCAAAGGCGAGCTGGTCAGGGTCGTAGATGCGAGACTGGACTTGGCGGCTACCCACCCGGACGATATCCAGAGCCCCCGAGCTGCATAGGAGCAAGCTCATGCCAACGGCGATAAGCCGCCCAAGCATCCCACTGCTCGCCAGACGCGCGACAACGAGGGCGACAATCGGACAGGAGGCGATGTACCAGACCGCCAGGACCTTTATACTATCCCATTCCCATGGGGCGAGCTTGATCACATTGGGAACCAGGAAGCACAGCGCAAAGGGAGCCCAGAAGCGCTTCAGGCGAGGGGGAACCAGCCCAGGAAGGGGCGCGATCAGCCCAATGGCGAGCAGGGGCAAGAAGGCCCCCGTGTTCCAGAGCCAGTACTCCACCACCCCAAACTCCCCCTTCATCCAGCCGAGGCTCCAGCCAAAGAAGTGTGTGGGATGGACTTGGCTGCCTGCTGTGGCATAGGCAAGCTGAGGGAGGGCCAGAGCAAGTGCTGGGACAAAGAAGCGCCAGGTATGCACCCGGATCTTGGGCTGCCAGAGAAGCAAGAGGGGAGCAAGCGCCAGCATCGTCATAAATGTATGGGCATGGGCGAGCGGGAGGAGCCCACAGACCACTCCGGCTAGTGTGAGGCGTCTGGGGGCATGGCTCGGAGCCCCATGGAGGGCTTCCCAGCAGAGAATCCAGACGAGTACCAGCAAGGGAGCCCCTAGGAGCATTCCCCGCATCGAGCTAAACCAGTAGACCAGGGGGTTGCCCCAGTGCAGCAAGGTGGTGTGCTCGGTGAAGTCATCGGTGAGCCTGGTGAGGGAGCCGTGGTCGTGCAGGAAGAGCGCAAAGCCAAGACCGCCGCCGCAGAACAGAAAGAGCGGCGCAAGGCAGGCAGTGAGCCGCGAGCGGGTCGCCTTTTGAGTAAAGCGGTGTAAGAGAGCGATGAGCGAGAGCGCTAAGGAGACATTTTGCACCAAGAGGGCCATGGTGAGTGAGAACCCTGAGCGGACACCGAGCGCCGCGATAAAGTCCACTAAGTAGGGGTAGGCAAGCCTGGCATCGTAGAGGAGAGGATCGCTTGGAGGGAAGTTCTCGCCGTAGGCAAAGCCCTGCAAGATGGCCAAGTGGTAGGGAAGGTCTGCCCAGGCATCCTTCGCCCCAATGTAGTAGCCGTCGGCCTGCTCATGAAAGAGTGCCTGGAAGTACCAGGTCAAGAGCAGGGCAACGATCAGTAGCAGCACGCTCTCAACAGTTAGCGGGAGGCGATGCGGGCGTCGTTGAGGAGCCGGGCGACGCCGGTAGAGCACGAGAGGGAGCACCAAAAAGAGCAGGCTGGCCGTTGCGATGACTCCCACCCTCAATCCCAGAAAGTTCGCCAAGGCGAGGCATACAAGTCCCAGAGCTGCCGAACCTGCTACGTTCCCCGCAGCCAGGCAGACCAGCCATGGCCAGCGGGGAGCAAGCAGGCGAAAGGTCAGTGTGCCACCTAGTAAGGCAGCCAGGTACGGGAGCATACTCCCATTGTTGGCAGATATCCCAGCAAAGCATAGCCAAACTGGCTGGGTACAATCCCACCATGCGAGGTTTCTTTTACGGCT
>NZ_CBAYMC010000230.1:0-6803 GCF_964826245.1 Armatimonas sp.
CCGCGTGCTCCTCAACCTCCACGAGACGATAACACGACCATGAAAATCACAAGGGAAGACGAACTCAAGCAATTCCGCGCGCAGCAACTGACCCGCCGGGCGCTGCTAGGCAAGGCCACCCAAGGCCTCGGCGCACTAGCGTTAGCCTCACTGGAGGCGAAGGCTTCCCCCCTAACCCCCGCCCGGCGGGGGGACAAATCAGAAGGGTATTCCTTAAATTCCCCCCGCTCGGCGGGGGTTAGGGGGGCCAAGCGCGTGATCTGGCTGAGCATGGCGGGTGGGCCATCGCACTTAGAGACCTTCGACCCCAAGCCCAAGCTCGCGCAGATGAACGGCCAGCCCATGCCCGAGAGCATGACCAAGGGCCAGCAGATCGCGCAGCTCCAGGGTCAGAAACTCACCTGCTTTGGGCCGCAGCTCCCGTTTGAAAGATTTGGAAAGAGCCAGATCGAGATCTGCGGGCTCTTTTCCCAGCTCGGCTCGGTGATTGATGAGGTCTGCTTTATCCGCTCCATGACCACGGATGCCATCAACCACGACCCGGCGCACATGTTCATGAACACGGGTAGCCAGATCGCGGGCAGGCCGAGTATGGGCTCGTGGATTACCTACGGGCTGGGGAGCCTTGCCAAGGACCTGCCGGGGTTTGTGGTGCTGACCTCGCTGGGCCAAGGCGGACAGAACCAGCCCATCGCGGCGCGCCAGTGGAGCAGTGGCTTTCTGCCGAGCAAGTACCAGGGCGTCCAGCTGCGTAGCAAGGGCGACCCGGTGCTCTATCTGACCAACCCGAGCGGCGTGACGCGTGGCCGGCAAGGGACAGATATCGCGGCGATCAATGCGCTCAATAAAGCGTACAACTCCCTCGTAGACGACCCGGAGATCGCCACAAGAATCGCGCAGTATGAGCTGGCCTTTCAGATGCAGGCGTCGGTGCCGGACTTAATGGACATCTCGCAGGAGACAAAAGAGACCCTGGAGCTCTACGGCTGTCAGCCAGGCGATGGCTCGTTTGCCAGCAACTGTTTGTTGGCGCGGCGGCTTGCGGAGAAGGGCGTGCGCTTTATCCAGCTCTACCATAAGGACTGGGACCACCACGGCGATATTAAAAACGGCGTGACGCTAAAAGCCAAGGAGATCGATCGGGCGTGCATGGCGCTCATCACGGATTTAAAGCGGCGCGGGATGCTCGACGACACGCTGATTGTGTGGGCGGGGGAGTTTGGGCGCACCCCGATGTCGCAGGGCAATGGACGTGATCACCACAACAAGTCCATGACGGTCTGGCTGGCGGGGGCGGGGGTTCACGGGGGGATGGTATACGGGGCCTCCGATGAGCTGGGCTACGCCGCAGTCGAGAATATCACGACGGTGCACGACCTCCACGCAACTATGCTCCACCAGCTCGGTATCCAGCACGAGGCGTTTACCTACAAGTTCCAGGGGCTCGATGCCAAGCTCACGGGGGTTGAGGGCGCAAGCGTGATCAAGAGCATCTTGAGCTAAAGCCTCCCTCACTTGTGGGGGCAGGGGGCTTTATCCCCAGCTCTGGCGCATCTCGTAGGTGGTGTCGGGGTCGTTGCCGAGGGCGCTGGCGAACGACTCTTGAGTGGCCTGTGGGGCAGAGTCGCTGCGGTAGCTGGCTCCGGCGGCGAGCTGCGGGGGCTGGCGCAGGTAGCGAGCAAGCTCGTCCACACTTCTGTCGAGTTTCTCGGCGAGCTGGGAGAGTAGCGCCTGCGGGATGGTCTCAAACGCGACCAACCGTCGGTGCAGCTTCCAGAACAGCCCGAGGGGCAACTTCAGCGCAGCGGCGAGGCTCTCGGCCGTGTGGCCTTTGGCCTCCGCGACGGACTTTAGGCTTGCGAAGGTGGCGGCGCTGTAGGCCACGCGCTTCTCGCGGAGCACAGACAGGCCAATGGACTGAGCATGGGCTCCATTTGCGCTGGCAGCGGGGAAAGCACGGTCAGCAGCCAGGTAGGCGAACTCGCGAGCTTGCGCGGGGTAGCGTGCTGCCCAGTCCGCCACTTGTGCTGTGGTGTCATTGGCAAACTCTATTAAAATCGTATCGGCTAGCTCTTCGTTCATTTTTCGTTCCACTCCCGCAGTTTCTGCTCCGCACGGCGCAGGTAGTTACGTACCGTCCGCCCTGTCACTCCCATGATCTTCGCCACGGTCTGGCGCTTGGGATCGTCGCTCTCTTCCGGCAGTCCCTCGATGTACTTTAGGTACACCGCCAGGCGCTCGTGCTCGGCGAGAGCGGTGAGTGCCTCGCCGTACTCCGCTAAGGCTTCCGGCCCCGGCCCACTATCGCGGATCCGGAGCATGGAGGACTCGCCGCTCTCGCTCGCCTCCTGCTCACTGCTCTCACGGAGCTGGACATCCAGGCTTGCTTGCCGCTTCTCCACCAAGTTCCAGAGCCGTCTGTCCAGACACACCCAGAATCGCACTTCCCAAAACTCTCCGGTCGCCTCTCGTGAGAAGAGCGCATCGAAGAGAAGCGCGAACAGATCGCGCGTCACGTCGTCCGCATCTTCCTGAGGGAGCCGCCACTTGGCAAGCTGTCGGGCGATATGCCCACTCACGCGCTCGGTCAAAAGCTCCGCGATCCCCCACGCCATCTCGTCATCACCGCGCACCGCGCACTCCCGAAGCGCATAGACCAGAGTCTCTTCCCGAAGCCTCGCGGGGCTACCGGCAGGCTCTCGGGCGAGGAGCGTCTCTCTGCGCGCCCGGGAACGCATTTTACAGAGACGCTGGATCTCTTCCTCTGCCTGTCGCTCTCGTTTATAGGGACTATTGTCCTCTCTACGGGTTCGGGTCAAGGGGCGGTAGGCCCAGTTTTCTGCGTTTGATGCGTCTATCATGGAGGGTACTGTCTGGGAGGGCACAAACCCGGAAAAAGTAATTTTACGAGTTTTGTGCCTGATAAAATGGAAAGTGTCGCTTTATTATAACCTGAGGAACCCTGAGAGCTGATAAACAGTTTGAAGGATTATCTCGCGAAGTGTATCAGATTGACTCGGAAAGTATTCCTTGAGGTAGGCATTTGGCGATGAAGGAACGGACGTTGAGTATGACAAGAAAAGAGCTACTCTCTCTGCTGGGAGTGAGCGCAATGACAGTGGCACTAACAGGGTGTAGCGGCGGTGGAGGTAATGGTGGCGGCATAACTCCTCCCTCTTCGCGTCTCCAAAAGACGGGCACTCCCAGTCCTCAGGGCAGTAGCTGGAGCATTGTTGGCGAGGGGGCTGATGTTCAGCCGAAGAAGAAATGGACCGTGCTGGTCTTTATCAATGGTGCCAACGATCTAGAGACCTATGGCGTTCTCAACATGAACCAGATGGAGAAGATCGGCTCGACGGCGGATGTCAATATGGTGACCCAGTTCAAGCGAATTGGGGGGCGCTTTGACAACTCAAACGGCGACTGGAGCGACACGCGCCGCTATTATGTTGACCGTGATGGTAACGACTCCACGATCACCTCCACCCTAATCTCCCAGAGCGATAGCATTGATATGGGAAGTCCCAGTGAGCTTCAGGACTTTATCAACTGGGGCGTGCGGACATTTCCCGCCGAGCGCTATAACCTCGTGATCTGGAACCATGGGGCAGGCTGGCGCTCGGTGAAGACGCGCTCACAGCGGCCTCCCGCGACACGTGGGGTTTCCTACGACGATACCACCAACAATCATATTGACACGATCGCGGTTCCCGGAGCCATTGTGCACCCCGAGGGCAAGAAATGGGATCTGCTCAGTGTGGACTGCTCGCTGATGCAGATGATTGAGGTACTCTATGAGTGGCGCGATACCGCCAACTATATCGTCGGCTCCGAGGAGTCCCCACCCGGTGAGGGCTATGCCTACGACCTGACGATGGGGAAGCTGGCAGGCAACCCCGATATGGATGGCAGAGCATTGGCAATCCACTATGCCGAAGATACCTCGACCCGCTTTGCCAATCTCTATGGCATCACGCAGTCCGTGGTGGAGACAGCACGTGTGCCAGGTATCGTGAGTGCGCTCAACGATCTTGGGGCAACTCTTATGGATCTCAAGGCCAGCTTTGGTCCCGATATCAGCCTCGCCCGAGAAGATGCGCAGTCTTATGAGTACGCCGAAAACAAAGACCTGCTACACTTTTTAGATCGTCTTGAGGTGCGGGTCAACGATGCGACTCTGAAGCAAAAGACAGCGGCGGTGCGCAACGCTGCTAAAGCGGCGATTGTTCGCAATGTCACGACCAAGCAGTACTCGCCCAACTCCCAGGGAATCGCGGCATTTCTTCCGACCCCGAGCCGCTACCGCTCGATAGATATTCAGCAAGCCAATGGTTTTGGGCAGCGCTACACGCTGCTCAAGCTTTCCCAAGATGCCCCACGCTGGCAGGAGTTCTTGGCGAACGGCCCCGTGTGAGTCCATGCTGGTGAAGGAAATCCTCCTGTGCGCACCGAATGGTGGTGTAGGAGGATTTTTTTATGCCATTTCGTCTGGCACTGGTGGGTTGTGGTGGGCAAGCGGGGGGTGATGTCCCCAATATCGCCTCGCACAAAGAAGTCAAGATTGTCGCGGTCTGTGACCCCGATAAAGGGGCACAAGCACGCTTTGGGGAGCGCTATAGTGTCCCCGAGTCGGCGCGGTTTGCGGACTACGAGAAGCTGCTCAATACCGTGGAGTGCGACGCGGTCTTCTGCGCCACGCCCGATCATATGCACGCTCCCGTGGGCCTCAAGGCGCTCTCGCTAGGCCGCCATGCCTATGTGCAGAAACCTCTGACGCGCGGCGTCGGTGAGGCGCGTGCGATGCGCTTGGCGGCGGAGAAGCACCCAAAGTCTGCTACCCAAATGGGCATCCAGATCCACGGTGAGGGCAGCTACCGCACGGCGATTGCCTGGCTTAATGCAGGCGTGCTGGGCAAGATCCAAGAGATTCACTCGTTCTGCGGCAAGGGCTGGGGCGGCGCGCGCCCGCCGCGCATGGCGGAGATGCCCCCCGCAAACATGGACTGGAACCTCTACTGTGGGGTCAGCCGCAAGGTTCCCTTTCTCCCCGACGAGTTTCATCCGGGCAACTGGCGGCGCTGGCAGAACTTTGGCACGGGGACACTAGGCGATATGGCCTGCCATATTCTTGACCCGGTGCTCTCTGGCACGCGTCTGAGCACGCCGCTCTCGGTGGTGAGCCACTTGGAGGCCCCACCCAGTGTGCTGAACTTCCCCTACAACGCCCATATCACCTGGCAGCTCGCCGGAACCCGTAGCACGGCCAAGACCGTCGCGCTGCACTGGTACCACGGCGACACACGCCCCGCCAAAACACTCCTGCCTGAGATGTTTGAGGAGCTCAACACGGGCTCGGTGGTGGTCGGGGAGTATGGCAAGATGGTCGTCCCGCACTGGGCGACTCCCTCGGTCTGGGACAACAGTGGCAAGCGTGTCGAGAAGCTTCCCGCTAAAGTGGAGTCCGTCAGCCACTACCACGAGTGGGTGGATGTCGCGCTAGGCCGCAGCCCCGGCCACGGCCCCACGCCGGGCAAGTGTAGCACCCACTTTGGCTACTCCGGCCCCCTCACCGAGATTGTCTTGATGGGCAATATCGCCTCGTGGCAGCCCGGCAAGACGCTGAACTTCAACCCCGATGCCTGCCAGTTCTATGGCGACGGCGCAGGGGATGCAAACTTCCGCCTCCTGCCGCTCTACAGCCGCGACTGGAACCCCCTCGCCATGTAGCGTTTTTCCCCCTCCCCCTTCCTGCTTTGCGAAGGGGGACTTTACGGACGGAGATGTAAAGCCCTCATTTGAGTTGGAGATAGCTCCATATTAAAGAGTTGTGCCTGTAGTCCCAGAAGTTCTACCTGCACAGGCATGCATTCCCTCGCCAGCATGTCCATTTTCGCCCCCCTCACCCCCGGCTAGGGAGCGAGCGCGGCGCAGGGCAACTGCCTCTAGCAGGAGTGCGAGTGCCAGCAAGACCGTGGCCTTGACGATCAGCTCCAAGATCGGGCTCATGGCACCTTCTCGTTTTCTTTCGCCTCCGCAATTAAAGCGGAGAGCCGGGCAAGCTGGTCCTCGCTGAGGGTGCGCTCTTTGGACTGCAAGAGCGTGGCAACCGTGCGCTCGATCGAGCCTCCAAAGAAAGTGGTGACAACCCGCTCTAGAGCCGTCTTTGCGACTGCTTGAGCGGGGGCGATGGGCAGGTAGATATAGCGCCCCTCTTCTTCGGTGTGTGTGAGGTGCCCTTTTTTCTCCAGAATCCCAAGAAGTGTCCGAACCGTGTTGTAGCCGGGCGGGTCGGGGAGTGCTTCGAGCACCTCGGCGACACTGGCCTGCCCGCGCTCCCAGATAATGTCCATCAGCTGTCGCTCGCGCCGGCTCAGCTTATCACTTGCTTCCATGCGAAAATTTTCGCACATCGGCGTTTAGTTGTCAAGAGTTTGGTGCGAATTTTTTAGCATTTGTTTTTAGAGCACGCGTCTGCCGCCGCGCCAGTCGGCGTGGAGGCGCTGGGAGCTGGTGAGAATCCGCGTCAGTTTCCGAGGGGCGCTCAGGCTTCCCAGGCAGAGTACGTGCTCCTCTTTGCCGTTGACCATGCGGTTAAAACACGTCACAAAGCGCTTGTGATCGGGGGCGACACACAGTCCGCTCCAGCCGTACTCGCCCCACGGCTCCGCCTTGCCCGTGGCCAGGTTTATTAGCACTGCCGTGTGCCACTTGCCCTCGCGGTTGCCGCCCGCAAGCTGGACACCGAGCACGGCTGTTGAGGTGTGGGGGAGGGCACTCAGGCGCAGAATCCCGCCGCTGATTCC
>NZ_CBAYMC010000231.1:0-6746 GCF_964826245.1 Armatimonas sp.
CTCACCCTCTACCCAAGATGGCGTGTCGTCTTTGTAGCCTGCGTAGGTCTTCCCCTCAAACGTGAAGCGCTCGCTGCCGGGAGGAAGCAAGTCCCAGCCGAGGCTTCGGTTCCCGATACAAGCCTTGAGAATGAGCACGGGCTCGTCCAGCGCCTGCCCCAGAATATGCCCAAACTGAAGCTCCGGCCCGATCGCCTTGCCGCGCACCGAGAGCCAGTCGTTTTGCACGAGCTGCATGCTCCCTCGGTTCTGCATCACAAACGTGTAGCGGACATCGTCGCGCACCGCCCACTGCCCCTTCGCGTCCAGCAAGTGCGGGTACTTCTTCTCCGTCTTGGTGAGATACTCCAGGGTTCCCGGCATGGTCTCTGGCCCCACATCGCCCATGCCCAGCATATTGGACTGCCCCAGAAGGATAAACACTTTAACGGGCTTCTTCAGCTCAGGCGTGCCTTGCTGTGCGGCGCAGACACGGCAGAGAACGAGCACCATGGCTACTAGCAGAGAGAGAGTACTCCGAGACATTTTCATCGCTTTACTTTCTTCGCGGCGCTCCGGCCTTGTGCCTTACTGCTCTCGAGTAGTGCCTTCAGCTCTTTCACAATCTCCGGGTGCTTGAAGTAGAGATTGGTGGTCTCGCCGGGATCGGTCTCCAGGTTGTAGAGCTGGCCAGGGGCATCGGGGGCGGTATCGGGGAGGGCGTAGCGCTTGAGCTGCGGGTTATCGTAGTTGTTGCCGCCGGAGCCCTTGTGATCCAGATACTTCCAGGGGCCTTTGCGGATGGCGAGCGCCAGGCTGATGGTCTGGTGCAGCGTGTAGGGACGAGCCTCGCCCGCGCTCTTTTCCCCACGCAAGATCGGCAGGAGGTCAAAGCTATCTTGGGCAGCGTTATCAGGCAGCGCGACTCCCGTGATCGCCGCACAAGTGGCCATCACATCGGTGAGGCAGACGGTCTGGTCGCTCTTACTGCCTGCGGCGATCTTGCCCGGCCAGCGGACGATAAACGGGACGCGGTGGCCGCCCTCCCACTGGTCTCGCTTCACTCCGCGCCAGGGCCGGGCACCGTCGTGGCCGTAGTCGGCGCGCATGTGGGCGACACTTGTCGTCTCAGGGCCGTTGTCGCTGGAGAACATCACCACCGTGTTTTTATCGAGCCCAAGCCGCTTCAGGGTCTTCATCAGCTCCCCGACAATCTCATCGAGCTCGTGGATAAAGTCCCCGTGCGGCCCGGCTTTTGTGCTTCCCTGGAAGCGCCTGGCAGCAAACGACGGCAGGTGCACGGCATTCATGGAGTGTAAAAGAAAGAAGGGCTTCTTCGGGTTGTTCTTCTGGTGCTGCTCCAGAAACGCCTGGCTTTTCTGGAGGAAGACCATGTCCACTTCTTCCAGATCAAAGCCTGGCGCGATCATGCCCGCCCGATTGTCGAAGGCATACGGGTGCTTGGGGAGCTTGGACTTATCGAGCATGCTGGTGGGCGGCACCGAAATACGGTCACCGTCGATAAAGGCATAGAGATAGTCGGTCGCGGGGCAGCAGGCGGTTCCAAAGAAGCTGTCAAAGCCACGGTGGATCGGGGAGTCGGGGATGGCGCGGGAGTAGTCGATCTGCTGGACGCCCTCAATCCCGCCCTTGGTAATCCGCTGGCCGTCTTTGTCAAAGAAGCTCAGCCCGACGTGCCACTTGCCCGTCATCGCGGTCGTGTAGCCCTGGTTGCGGAGTAGCTGCGGCAGGGTCAGCTGGTCCTCTTTGATCAGACACGGCCCGCCGACTCCCTCAAAGACACTCCGGTAGGGAATGCGAAAGGCCATCCGGCCCGTGAGTAGGCTGTAGCGACTCGGCGTGCAGACCGTAGATGGCGCGTGGGCATCGGTGAAGCGCATCCCCTCCCGTGCCAGCCGGTCCAGGTTCGGCGTCGCCACTTTGGCTTCAGAGTTGTAGCAGCCCACATCGCCATAACCCAAATCATCGGCGAGGATAAAGACGATATTAGGCTTTGCCGTCGGCTGGGCAGCCACGGGCAGTGTGACAATCAAAGCCAGAAGTAGGGCGAGGGTGTATTTCACCGTGTTATTGCGCCACTGAGAGGTCTCGTGCGAGCCTGGCCCGTGAAGTCGGTGGGGATGAGCAGGGCGGGGTCTGCCTTCTCCAGCGGTGCTCCTGGAGTGGGCCTGACATCGTGCTTTTCGCCGTCCCAAGTGACATTCACAAAATCTACTAAGCCCCGCCCGGGCGTCGTTCCCTTCTTAGGCCCATCACCGACAATGACATTCCCTGTAATCACCACACCGTCGCTGCCACTGGCAAAGTGCAGGGCGTTCTTGTCGCGCGAGTAAAGAATGTTGTTGGCGAGGAGCATGCCCTCGCGAGCGTTCCAGGAACCGCCGCTGAAGGCATGCCCCGTGTTGATGATTGTGTTGTGGACGACCTGCAGGTTCCGCGTCTTGCCCTGGTGATCCGTGCTCGCCAGCCCGGAGCCCTTGGCGTCGATCAGCACGTTGTTACGGACAATGGCCTCGCCCTGCACCTGTATGTTGTGGTCGCCGCTCCGACGGCAGAGATTGCGCTCGATGATGTTCACGGGTTTCCCGGCGGTGCCGTATACCGTGATGCAGGGATACTGCGTGTCGTGGATGTCGTTCTCGGCGATCAGGTTGCCCCACGAGCCTTGCTTCACCTCAATCCCATCGCCCTGGGAGCCTTTACAGTCGTGGACATGGTTTAAGGCGATCACGCTCTCGCTCATGACAAACTCACCGTTATTAGCGCCCAGATACATCCCCTCACCATGGCCCCCGCCGTGGTGAAGATGGTTGCGCGTGAGAAAGAGCCGGCGCGTGTTGGCGCTATTGGCACTCAGGCAGACCTCACCCGTGTGGTGGATATGACACCGATCAATCCAGACCTCGTGACACCGCCCGAGCCGCAGCCCATGACTGCCACCGGTGAGCTCCACGCCGCGCAGACAGAGATACTGCACCGGAGCGCCTTGACCGATATTAAGCACGTTCTGCCTCCCATCGGGCCGCGTCAAGAGCACTGTCGCGTCTTCGTCAGCCACGACCCAGATCGGTGCGTCTGCCGTGCCGCGGATCTGGATATCCCACATCCTCTCGACACTGTAGGTTCCGGGGGCAATGATGAGCTTATCGCCCGCCTGTAGGGCAGCAACAGCCTTGGCGAGCGAGTCGTTCTTCGTATCCGCATGTCGGATCACGCGCTTCGGGGCGATCTTTTCCCATTCGGGAGCGTAGCGGGTTTTCATTTTAGTTTTGGTACCTGTGCAATGTCTACAAGCTGCTTGGCGGTATCGAGCCGCTTCCGCAGCTCCGGGTAGGCAATATCTTGGACGCGTTTTTTGCTATCCAGCGCCAGCCCCGCAGCCAGTGCGGCGCTCTGGGAGAGGGTCATGAAGACGGGCTCCATGCGGATCGAGCCATGGGCCACATGCGAGGCGGAGACGCAGATCGGCGCAAACAAGTTCTCACACTCCCCCTTGCGTGGGACAATCGAGCGATACGAGATGCCGTAGGGCCGCGGGGGGACGTGCCAGATCACGCCGTCGCTCACCACAAACCCGCGCTCGGTGACAAAGTGCTGCACCACGTGGGAGTCCATCCCAAACGAGCCCAGCCCGACGGGATCGGGCACGGTGCGCTTGCCCTCACAGTCGTGCTGGGTCATCACGTAGTCCGTGACCATGCGCCGCGCCTCACGGATGTAGATCATGTAGGGCCAACCGCCATTGTCGGGGAACTCGTCTTTGGACAGGCCGTAGGTAGCGACTCGCTTACGGATCGTCTCAGGGACGCGCGGGCTATTGGCTAGTGTCCACAAGAGGCCCCGAATGTAGGTCTGGTGCTCCTGCTCGATCTCTTGGCGGCGCTCGTAGCTGGCCTCCGGGTAGTCCCAGTTCGCACCTGGCAAATCGGAGCCCACGGCGTGCATATTGTTCCAGTCCACCTTAGAGCCGCTCCCGGAGAGCTTCTCGATCAGAGCTGGGAGGCGGGCATCGCCCGCGTCGAAGTTACGGAGCAAGAGCTCATGGTCGAGCGCACGGTAGCCTGCAGGCCTCTCGATGGGAATATGCAGCTTGGGATCGGTGGTCAGGCAGACCCGGTAGTTGTAGGCCTGAATTTTCTTATCGCCCTGGCCATTGGCGAGCCCCTTGAGGGCAAAGACATACGGCAGGAGCCCACTGCTCGGCTCGCCGGGCTTGAGATAGGGATCGACATCGTGAGTGAAGTGGTCTTTATCGCCTTGCGTGTAGTGGACACGGGGCTTGGTATCGCCGCGCCGGACGCCCGCCATGTCCTCGCCGTACTGGCTCTCGGGCTCACGGCCGACCGTGTAGCGCACGCCCGCTGCGGCCATTAAGTCCCCGACATAGGTGGCATCAATGAACATCTTGCCCTGGTAGGTCTTGCCGCTGAGGGTTGTGATGGCCACGACGCGTCGCCCCTTTTTCTTAACCCCTTTGCCGGGCCGACGATCTAGCTTCTCGTTGTAGACCACCTCCACGCCCGCATCAGTGATGAGCTTTTCAAAGACCTGCCGCC
Source organism: Armatimonas sp. (assembly GCF_964826245.1). Classification (NCBI taxonomy): domain Bacteria; kingdom Bacillati; phylum Armatimonadota; class Armatimonadia; order Armatimonadales; family Armatimonadaceae; genus Armatimonas; species Armatimonas sp. Next base: position 4,557 of record NZ_CBAYMC010000231.1, read on the forward strand.
CAACATGGGGCTCAAAGCTGCGGACATAGCTGGTTCCGTATGCGGCGGCCACCAGGTCGTAGAACTCTGAGGCGATTCCCCCAAAGGTGGCGCGCTGGCCCAGAAAATCGGTCGCCCCGAGGCCGCTGGCGCTCATGCCGCCCAGAAAGCCTGTCGGATTGACCAAGATCACCGAGCGGCCGTCGCGCTTGGCGGCGACCGCCGCCGTTACTGCTCCGCAAGAGTCGCCATAGACCACCACATCGTAGATCATCAACTAGCCTTTTTACCTTTCTTACCGTGTGACAGCACCAAACGGCCCCTTCTGCTCCAGCCCAAGTGCGGGAAGCCGGCACGGACGAACCAGGCGGCGCAGGCGGCGCAGGCCTTGTCCTCGGTCAGAAAGAAGAGAACGCCGCAGTCGATTCCGCCTTGCAAGGCGGCAAAGAGCGCCTTGGCCCAGGGTTGCACAGCAATCTTCGCTAGAATCGGTGCCCGATCCGCAGGCATTACCCAGATCAATGGTCGCATTGGTGGAGTATGCCTCATTATCGCAGGGTCTTTCGGAAGCTATCGCAGCGGACGCGGAGCGTGCTCAGCGTCTTTGAGTGCGTGGGCGCGCTCGCGAGATCACGCTCTTCCTGCGGGTCGGTCTGAAGATCAAAGAGCTGCTCCAGCGGGGGCTGCTCCTCGGTGTAGCGGATGTACTTCCAGCGCTCGGTGCGGACTCCCTCGCTCTTGGGGATCGGCTTGCGCGGTGGGTCGGTGTTGTAGGTATGCTCGTAGTACCAGTCGTCGCGCCCCTTGGCCTTGGCGTTGCGCAAGAGCGGCTGGAGATCGCGGCCTTGCATACTTTTCGGGATCGGGACGCCCGCCATCGCGAGAATCGTGGGAGCGAGGTCGATATTGAGCGCCAGCTGCGAGCGCCGCCCTTGCGTAGACTTTGGCAGGCGCGGATCAGAAATAATCAGCGGGACATGGATCGACTCCTCGTACATCAGCCACTTGCCATCAAGGCCATGGGCACCGTCCATCGAGCCATTATCTGACATATGGATCACGACCGTGTTCTGGTCCAGCCCCTGCTCCTTGAGCGCCCGGCAGATCTCGCCCACCGCCGCATCAGCGCGGCTGGTGTAGGCGTAGGTCTTGCGTAGGGCCACTTGGTAGGTCTCGGGCTTCTCAAACCACTCGGGAGTTGCTCCCAGGCTACTCTTGACCTTCTCGGGGAGCGCCTCAAACGACTCCCGACTCAGATTCTTCGGCGGCGGGATCGTGGCGTTGGTGTAGGGGTCTTTATACTCCGGGTCGAAGTAGTCCAGCGGCCCGTGTGGCTCTTTTAGCGCGACAATCAAACAAAATGGCTGCTCTGGCTTTGTTTTTGTCTCTTTCAGAAACGCGACGGCTTTCTCGGTCATCACGGTGGTCAAGTAGCGCGGCTTGCCATTGACCATTTGTTTAAAAGCGATCATCTGAGGAAAGCCGTACCAGAGATCAAACTGATCCGCGGGGAGAGCTAGATCTTTATTGGGCTGGGGCGCACCAATGGCAAACTTGCCCAGAAAGCCCGTGCGGTAGCCTGCCTGACGCAGGAGCGCGGGGAAGGTCTGCTGCCACTGTGCCGCCGAGAGCGGGGTCTTAAAGTCCTCCACTCCATGGCGGCGCATGTGCTGGCCGGTGTAGAGGCTCGCGCGGCTACAGCAGCAGATCGCGGTGGTGACAAAGGCTTTCTCAAAGAGCACCCCCTCAGCGGCGAGCTGATCTAGATTGGGGGTCTTCAGGACTGAGTTGCCGGTGCAGCTCAGCCCGTTATACGGCTGGTCATCCGTGAGAAAGAAGACAAAGTTAGGTTTAGTATTCATCGCTCTACTCCACGTCTTTCACGCACCGAAACCCGACATGGGAGCTGCCGGTATTAATATCCCCTTTGCCGCGTCCACCGGGCATGTAGCGTGCGCAATAGGCCTCGCAGCACAAAAACGAGCCGCCTTTTTGGACGCGCTTGGCAACACCTGGCTCATCAGGATCGAGGCTGTCATCGGGCCCTTTCGGGTTGTTCGCAGGGCTCTTGGCAAAGTAGTCTGGGCGGTACCAGTCGGAGCACCACTGCCAGACGTTGCCCGCCATGTCGTAGAGGCCAAAGGCATTGGCGGGGAAGCTGCCCACCGGCGACGTGCGCTCAAAGCCGTCGGTCTTGGTGTTTTTGTTGGG
>NZ_CBAYMC010000232.1:0-6716 GCF_964826245.1 Armatimonas sp.
GCCTCAAGTGCCTTCAAGGGAGCGGCAGGCAGAAGCTGGGTCAGGGCAAGATAGGTTCCCCAGAGCGCTGCCAGCGCCACCAGCGTGCCTCCCGCGATCCGAGCAAACTTCCCCGCCTGCATCAGCCCCCAGGCACACACCAGTGCGAAGACGGGAAGTGCCGGGACTAAGTAGCGGGTCTGCTGCATCATGAAAAACCAAGTCGCGGAGATGCCAAGGCCCCAGAACAAGCACGCGACCGCTTTCTTATCCCAGGTCTTGACCAGCAGTGGCAGCGCTATCCCAATCGCAAGGTTGACCGGCGAGAGACCAAAGATGACATACTCGGTAAAGACCCAAGAGCGGCCTGCGGGAATGACGCTCGCTTCCATGGTCACGTTCCAGGGAGCCAAGAGCAAGTGCAGCGGATCTTTGCCCAGCCCAAACGCCGCCTGATCTTTCGCATACCCCAGCGCCGCCGCATCACTCCAGTAGCGCCCATGAAAGAGCTTCCAGCCAAAGGGATAGACTGGGTCGCCGGTGTAGAGAAACGTTTTGAGGTACCACGGCAGGCCAATCGCCAGCGCCATGCCTGCCCAGACCAGAGCGAGACGAAACGGAAGGCGCATTGCCAAGAGCCCCAGCACTCCCATCGCCCAGAAAGCCAGTGCGGTGGACTTCGTGCCTAGCGCCAGGCCCATCAGCACTGCCGAGACCACCAGCCAGCGCGGCTGCTCGTGTGCATTTAGCACCGCGTAAAAGCTCAGAAACGAGAAGAGTGCCAGCGCGAGGTCAATGTAGGCGGTCGTGGACTCCCAGAGTAGGACCGGTGTCGTGGCGACGATCACTGCAGCCACCTGCCCGATGGTCTTACTAAAGTGCCGTGCGCCGCACGTATAGACCGCCAGAGTGAGGAGCGCCCCGCAGAGCCAGTGACAGAGCTTAGCCCCACTCACGGAGCCCAGCGAGAGCATCCAGAGATAGAGCATGTTGAGCGTGAAGGGGAAGTTACTGTGGTGGTCATCGGGGATGTAGTAGATACGTCCCTCTTGCAAGTAGCGCTTCGGTGCCGCCAAGTGATACGAGAGCGAGTCCCACTCCAGCACGCCCGGCGGGTTAAGCGCTCCCACGAGCGTGATCAGCCCACAGAGCCCCAGCACCAGTGCGACCGCAATTCCCAGCACGCCTGCGGACTGCTCCTCCGTTTTCTCACGCTTGGGCAGGCTCCGGTAGCCCAGAAATGCCAGCGGTAAGCCAACCAGTAAAACTCCTAGTGTCAGCGGGAGCATCTTGGCCTGCTTCAGCAGCCCTAGCGCCAGAATCGTGTAGGAAATCACGCCCATTCCCAGAGCAATGGCAAAGGCAGCTCTCTCCAGCAGGCTCTGCGTGGGTAAGCGACGCAGGAAAAACGCCCCGATCCCAAAGGCCAGCACCGCCAGCAAGACAACAAGTAAAATACCCATCATCAGTTTTGTCCCCCCGCCGGGCGGGGGTTAGGGGGGAGGTTGGGCTTAACCGCCATCAGCTCCATCACTTCACCAGGCAGCTCGTGGCCGAGACGCTCGGAGGCGGTGAGCAGGCTCAGGAACGCCTTGGTGCGGAGCTTGCCCCCCTCGCGGCGTGGCCCCGCACTCCCCTCTTCCTCGCCAATAGGTTTCCCCGAGATAGCCTTAAAGCCGTAGCGAACACTCTGAATGCCAAAGAGAAACGGAAAGTGGCGGATGCGCTGCACTTGAAAGCCGCACTCCTCGGTCAGGCGCGTGAGGGTGCGTGGGGCAAAGCCCCAGTAGTGGCGCGGCAGGTCCAGTGGGTACCAGCAGGAGCGGAAGAGACGTGCCTCCAGGCAGTTGACATTGGGCACCGCGATCAGCAAGCTCCCCCCGGGCGCAAGCGCGTTCCAGGCAGCAGTGAGAGTCGCGCGGGGCTCCGGGACGTGCTCTAGGACATGGAGAATGGAGACGAGTCCAAAGGCGTTCTGAGGGAGCGTAATTTCCTCCAGTGGCGCTTCGTGGATCGTGCCTCCTGTGCGCTTGCGGGCAAGCTCCGCGGCGACGGGGTCGGTCTCCAGCCCTTCGACCGTCCAGCCACGCTCGGCGAGCTGTGCGAGAAAGCGACCATCGCCGCAGCCCACATCGAGTGCACGGCGTGGGGCATTGTCGGAGACAGCGGCTAGCGTGCGCTCGGCCATGCGGCGGTTGTACTCATCGAGGCGCTCGGCGAGCCCACTGGTGGCATCGTCTTCAGCACGGGCGTAGGTCAGCGGCGTGTAGTGCTTGTTCATCTCCTCGGGCGCGGGGCGTGGATCGAGGCGCACCGTGCTACAGCGGGCACACTGCACGGCGTGAAACTCACGCGGCCCTCCGAGAATATGGTCACCCGCCCGTCGCCACGCCACCGCAGCGCGGGTTCCACAGACACAGCAAGTCAGAGTCGTCTCGACATAGCGTCGGCTCATAAAGAATGCAAAGCTCCTGTGACGACTCCGTCGTCAAAAATAACATGGCCAAGGTAGCGCGCGTGGCTCCCGGCCTGAACAATCGGCACGTTATTCACCACTTCGGGCTGCTCCAGCACCACGTGCGTGTGCCCCCCGATCAGCAAGTCCAGCTCAGGAATGGCTTCGGCAAGCTTCCGATCCTGCACAATCCCGATGTGCGTGAGTGCAATGAGCAAGTCGCACTGAGGCCGCAGCTCGGCGGCGAGGCGCTTGGCAGTTTCTATTGGTGGGGCAAAAAGATTGTCCCAGAGTGCCGCGTCCACTTTCTGAGGCGTCGCCATCGGCACTGTGACACCAAAGATACCTATTTTTTGGCCACCACACTCTCGCAATACGAACGGCACAAACGGGACGTTCCCCGCCGCGTTCTTGGCAGAGCCATTGGCGCAGAGAATCGGAAATGTTGCCTTATTTAGTTTGGTGCGAACAACGGGGAGGCTCGGGTGGGTCTCGCGGTTGCCCATCGTCATCGCGTCGTAGCCCAGCGCACTCATCCGCGCAAGAACCGGCTCGCCCATGGGGTTAAAACCTAGGTTCCCCGCCGAGATCGCGTCGCCCGCATCAAGAAGCAAGTACGGCTCGCCTGCGGATAGACGCTCAATCTCTCTCTTGAGAAGCGCCGCTTTTTCGTCGGTGAGCTTCCCGTGGAAGTCGTTGGTATGGAAGATATGGAGCCGAGGCACGGCTCATTATATCCCGTCAGCGCGTCCGAAGCGGCCCGCTCGGAAGTCACGTAGGGCTCTAAGAAGAACGGTGCGCTTTGGGTTTCGTTTCAGCGTCCAGACCGCAAGCAGGCGCAGAGACTCCACAAAGGCCATGAGTAAGCCAAAAGACGTGCCATGTTTTTTCAGGTACAAAAGCTGGTTGCGGCGCATGTAGTAAAGTGTCAGGAGCGAGTCTTTGCCTGTCGCGCGGCTCACTTTATGCCAGAGTCGGGCCTGAAACGCCGTTCCAATCTCATAGCCCGCCTTGCGAATACGAGCACAGAGATCGGACTCTTCGTAGTATAAAAAGAAGCGCTCATCGAAGAAGCCGACCTGCTCGAAGACACGGCGCGAGAACAGTAGGCCACACCCGGAGACAAATGCACTAGGCTGGTAGCTCACGTGCGTTGGCGCGGGTTTGCCTTGAAGCAGGTGTCTCACTTGCCCCCGCGCGTCAAGCTCGCCACCCGCAGACCAGACGATCTCCGGCTCATCATAGAGCAGCATCACCGGCCCGAGCGCTCCCAAGTTCAGTTGCGCCTCCCAGGTTTTCATCAGACGCTCCAGCAGATCTGGCGCAACAATCGTATCAGGATTGAGAAGAAAAATAAACTCCGCGCCGTGCTCAAACGCGGCGCGAACCCCTGTCTGATTGCCCCCCGTGAAGCCCGTGTTCTGCGGATTGACAATCAATGTCACCTCAGGAAACTGTGTCCGAACAATCTCTGCTGTAGAGTCACTACTGGCATTGTCGACAACTACCGTAAAAAAATTCGCGTAGGCCAGATTCCTCAGAGACTCCAAACACTCCACCGTGTCTGCCACACCATTGTAGCAGACAACAATGATCCCGATTCTTTGCACCAGGAGACTACTCCCACTCAATGGTTCCAGGAGGTTTACTCGTGATATCGTAGACAACGCGGTTGACGCCTGAGACCTCCCCGACAATGCGGCTGGAGATTTTTTCGAGAAGCTCGTAGGGCAGGCGCGCCCAGTCAGCGGTCATGGCGTCTTCACTGCTCACGGCGCGCAGGACAATCGGGTACTCGTAGGTGCGCTTGTCTCCCATGACACCCACGGACTTGGTGTCGGGGAGCACCGCGAAGCTCTGCCAGACGCGCCGGTACAGGCCCGCCTTCTTGATCTCCTCGACCACAATGGCATCTGCCTCGCGCAGGATATCAATCTTCTCGCGGGTCACTTCCCCTAAAACGCGGATCCCAAGACCAGGGCCAGGGAATGGCTGTCGCCAGACCATCTCACTCGGGACGCCTAGCTCCTCGCCCACTTTTCGCACTTCATCTTTAAAGAGATAGCGTAGGGGCTCGACCAATTTCAGCTTCATGTACTCGGGAAGCCCCCCGACATTGTGGTGGGTCTTGATCGTGTGGGCCTTGCCCGAGCCAGACTCAATCACATCCGGGTAGAGCGTGCCTTGTGCTAAGAACTCCGCGCCCTCGATTGTCTGCGCCACTTCATCAAAGACCGCCACAAACTCATTGCCGATAATCTTGCGCTTCTGCTCAGGGTCAATCACGCCCTTGAGCTTGTCTAGAAAGCGCGATTTTTCATCGGCATAGACAAGATTGATATTAAACGTCCGGGCAAAGTTCTCCCGAACTTGTGTGCCTTCGTCCTTGCGCATCATGCCCGTATTGACAAAAATACACGTGAGCTGATCTCCGATCGCCTTGTGCACCAGCGCGGCGGCAACCACGGAGTCCACGCCGCCCGAGAGGCCGCAGACCACTTTCTTATCCCCGACTTGATGCCGAATGGCCTCCGTGGCCTCACGGACAAACGAGGCCATGGTCCACTCGCCTTTCGCGGAGCAGAACTGGTAGAGGAAGTTGCGGATAATCTCCGTGCCCCACGGCGTGTGAACGACCTCGGGGTGGAACTGCACCGCGAAGAACTTACGGGCCGTGTCCGCCATCGCCGCCACCGGCGTGGATGATGTTACTGCGGTGACCTTAAAGCCTGGCGGTGGTGCCTCGACCGTATCGCCGTGACTCATCCAGCAGATCAGCTCGCGGTTAAGGCCTAGAAAGAGATCCGTGCTGTCTGTGACATCAAGAGAGGTCTTACCATACTCCCGCTGTGTCCCCGCACGCACTTTTCCGCCGAGCTGGCGGCTCATGAGCTGCATGCCATAACAGATTCCCAAGATCGGAATCCCTAGGTCGTAGATCGCCATGTCCACTTCAGGAGCACCAGGCTCGTAGCAGCTGGCTGGGCCACCGGAGAAGATTATCCCGATGGGCTTGCGCCTCTGAATCTCCGCGAGAGGGGTCTCGCAAGGGAGGATCTCGCAGTAGACCTTGCACTCCCGCACGCGGCGGGCGATGAGCTGTGTGTACTGTGCCCCGAAGTCGAGGACGACCACGTTTTCATCGGGGATAGGAATCGAAGAAGACTTGTGTGAGGCCACGGTTAGCAGGCCTCCATGCAGCGGGGGGGAACCATGCCCCTTATGTTACCATGAGATCAGTAGATCAATTGCCGTGAAGAGCAAAAGGCCACAGGAAACCGCGATATTGACATTGAAGAAGGCGATATTCAGGCGCTTCAGATCGCTGGGAGAGATCAAGGTGTGTTCCGCCGCGATGAGCACGGCAGCCAGCCCCACTCCGGTGAAGTACCAGCCATGCAGTCCTGCGAGCTTGCCGAGTGCGACCAAGAGCACGATCATCAGCGCATGGCTCGCCCGCCCGATCCGTAGAGCTGTCTTTGCCCCAAAGCGTACCGGGAGCGAGTGCAGCCCTGCGTTTTTATCAAAGTCCGCATCTTGTAGGGCATAGATCGTGTCAAAGCCCACCAGCCAGCAGACCACGGCGGCTCCAAGAGTGAGAGGCACCAGCGTCAGATTCCCCGCCACCGCCACCCACGCCCCGACCGGCGCGATTGCCAGTGCCACCCCCAGAAACGCGTGGCACCAGTGGGTGAAGCGCTTGGTATAGGAGTAGAGAAAGACCACTCCCAGCGCCACGGGGGAGAGTGCCAGCGCCAGTGCGTTAAGCTGCCAAGCGGCTAACACTAAAAGAAGCGAGGTGCACAGAGTGAAGCCCTTCACAAAGCCCACCGAGACCAGCCCCGCTGGAATGGCCCGGCTCGCGGTGCGTGGGTTCTTTGCATCGTAGTCCCGATCCACGAGGCGATTAAAAGCCATCGCGGCAGAGCGAGCACCTATCATTGCCACGAAGATCCAGAAGAGAGTACGGCCCTCGGGCAGGCCCTGGGCCGCAAGTAGAGCCCCCATCAAGGCAAAAGGCAAGGCAAAGAGTGTGTGCTCAATCTTAATCATCTCTAGGACGATCCGCAGCTTTCCCATACGATCATTTTATCACCGACCCGAAAAGTCGGGAACTAATGCGAAGTTATTGTCGTATATCATGCGCAATGCCTTTTGCTATCGTGATTTCTCAGCAACCTACCGTGCTTTCTCTGGAGAGTTTTCTCGCCCAAGTTGAGCAGCGCTTCCCCAAGCTGATTGGGGCCGAGGCCGAGCGTCTTGCTGTCTCGGCGAAGCGCCA
>NZ_CBAYMC010000233.1:0-6713 GCF_964826245.1 Armatimonas sp.
ACCTGTGCCAGAACATAACCGGGAACTTGTTTCCACGAAAAGCGCCCCGAGACCGCAAAACCCAGCGTGACGGCAGGGTTGAAGTGCGCGGAGCTGATGTGCCCAAAGGTGTAGATCATGGCCAGCACCGCCAGCCCTGATGCCCATGCCGCTGCCGCCAGCGAGCCGTCACCACCAGAAAGCTTGCCCGAGGCCGAGAGCGCCACGGGTGCAAAGACAATCCCAAACGTGCCCACGAGCTCCGCGAGAAACTTCTGTTTCATGCAAATTCTGCCAGGAGCTTCTCAACACGCTCCTTGATCTGGTCACGGATCTCGCGCACTTTCTCAAGTGGCTGGCCCTTGGGATCATCGAGCCCCCAGTCCTCGGTGAAGAAAATCCGTGCGGGGCAGGCAGCCGCATCCACCCCACAGCCCATCGTAATCTTCTTATCGGCGCTGTCGGCAAGCTCTTGGGTAAGCTGCTTGGGCGACTGTCCCCCCATCGAAATGCCGAGCTCGTTCATCACTTCGACGGCAACCGGGTTGATCTGCGTGCCCGCGACCGTTCCCGCCGACTCCCCGACAATGTCTAGGCCACGCGCCTTGGCGTAGTGATTGACGAATGCCTCGGCCATCTGGGAGCGACCGGCGTTATGGACACAGACAAATAACACGCGTTTCATGAGCAGCCACATCCTCCACTGGTTTTTGCCATCGAAAGGCTTAGGCCACGCGCCTTTGGTGTACAGCACCCCACAGGCTGGGTCGCGCTCGGAGGGGCCTCGAACGCGCCATCTTGCATGTCATCCAGGATCACATAGACCTCCCAAGAGTTGCCATCGGGGTCTTGTGCCCAGACTTTGTCTTGGCGTGCGTGGCAGCAGACCGTGTCGCCCTCGTCAAGAGCAATGAGATTCGCCGCCGCAAGGCGCTCGCGGGTTGCATTGACCGCCTCGGCCGAATCTAGCACAATGCCGAGATGGTTCAGCGCCCCGCCTGTGCTAACAGCGCTCTCATTGAGCGCCAGCTTGAGAGCCGGGGACTCCAGGTCAAAGTTGGCGTAGCCGGGCCGTAGCTTGTGGGCTTTCTCGCCAAAAAACGCTTCGTAGAAGGCAACGGACTGGGTAACATCGCTCACATTGAGCGAGACGTGGGTCTTAGCAACAGGCATTAGTTTTTTCTCCTAAAAATGCGGCAAGTGCCGCCACGGTCGCGGGATTCAGGGCACAGACAACAAACTTCCCACGCTTCTCCATCGTGATAAGCCCTGCGAGCCGTAGCTCTTTGAGGTGGGCGGATACCGTGGAGGTGATCTTCTCCGCGCCGGTGATCTGGCAGCATACCTCCCCGACGGTGGGGCCACTGGCAGGGCGAATCTCGCCATTCTCCTCGAGTGCCACGGTGGGGCAGCAGTCGCGGAGGCACTGAAAGATCGCGAGGCGAGTAGGGTCGCCTAAGGCCTTGAAGGCGGTGGTAAGCTGTTCATTGGTCATTAGTTTTATATTTCGCGAATTGACGAAATGATGATATCACCGAAGCTCAAGTGGCGCAAGTGCAAGTTTTAGTGGGCGCTCGCGGGCTCTGGGGCAGGAGGGGGCTTCAGCATGACATAGGAGAGAATCGCGGCGGTGAGCATGATGGCCATCGCGGTGAACAGGCCAGGGCCAAACGCGCCGCCGCTTCGGGTCTTGAGCTCGCCCATGAGGTTGGGGCCGATCATCCCACCAAGGTTCCCGACAGAGTTGATAAAGGCCAGACCACCCGCCGCCGCTCGTGCCCCCAGCAAGTTGGTTGTCACAGCCCAGTACGAGCCCGCGGCGATGCGCTCTCCGAGCTCTTTGAGCGAGAGAGCCACTAAAAGCGTGGCCGCGCTTGGCATGAGTGCGCAGAGCAAGATGCCCAGGCTGGCGATCCCGTACCCCACCGTGACGTGCAAGCGGCGCTGGCCCGTGCGGTCGGAGTGGGTTGCAGCCAGCATCATGGCAATCGCGCCCACAATCCCCGGGATGGCCCCCCAAGTGACAACCGCGGTATCAGACCAGAGTCCCGCGCTACGGGCCTTGATGAGCTGAGGAGTGAAGAAGCCCAGTGCGTTATTGGCTGTCGAAGTGAGAATAAAGATCAGGCAGAGATTACGAACACGTGGCTCCGCAAGAGCTTTGCGCCAGTCGAAGTGGTGGACGCGCTGCTGGGTCTTGGCATCGTGCTCCAAGCGATTGACAAGCCACGATTTTTCCTGTTCTGTGAGCCAGGTAGACTTTTGAGGAGAGTCCGATAAGAATCGCAGGACGGCGACACTAAGGAGAACGGAAGGGATTCCCTCAATAAGAAAGAGCCACTGCCACCCGGCCAGCCCGTGCCAGCCGTGTAACTGGAGGAGCTGGCCGCCCAGTGGTCCGCCAAAGATATTGATAAAGGCGGTCAGCGCCAGAAATCGCGACATCACGGTCGCCCGGTACGAGGCGGGAATCCAGTAGGTCAGGTAGAGCAAGACGCCCGGATAGAACCCTGCCTCCGCGACTCCCAGCAGGAAACGCATCGAGTAAAACTGCAGCGGGGTCTTAACAAACATCATCGCCGCGGAGATAATCCCCCAGGTGACCATGATGCGGGCGATCCAAAGCCGCGCCCCGACACGCTCCATGATCAGGTTGGAGGGTACCTCAAACAGAAAATAGCCGATAAAGAAGATGCCCGCTCCCATCGCATAGACCTTGTCGCTAAAGGCGAGGTCTTTCTGCATGGTCAGAGCCGCGATACTCACATTGGTTCGATCCAACAGGCAGAACACATACAAAATGGCGAGAAAGGGAATCAGGCGCGTCATGATTTTCTTCATGACAGCTCGCTCCAGGGCGTGAGTACCCGTCAACTTCGCGTCAGGCATAGACATGCTGTACTGTACCTGATGGGAGCCGACTACGGGTACAATCTTTTCATGAACTTCCGATCTTTTGGCCGCACGGGCGTGCAGGTCTCCGAGCTGTGTTTGGGCTGTATGAACTTTGGCGATGACTGCTCTGAAGCCGACTCGATTGCGCTCATGCACCGCGCGATAGACGAAGGCATTAACTTCTTCGACACGGCAGATGTCTACACCCGTGGTATCAGTGAGATCCTTGTCGGCAAGGCACTAGCCGGAGAAAAACGCGAGAAAGTTTTTCTGGCCACGAAGGTCTACAACAAGATGGGCGAGGGGCCAAATGACTTTGGCTCGCACCGCTACCACATCATCAAGGGCTGTGAGGACTCTCTCAAGCGCCTCGGCACCGACCACATTGACCTCTATCAGATCCATCGTCCTCAGTCTAGCATCCCGATTGATGAGACCCTGCGTGCCCTCGACGACTTAGTGCGCTCAGGGAAAGTGCGCTATATCGGAACAAGCACCTTTGCGGCCTACCAAGTTGTCGAGAGCCTCTGGGCCTCCAACACCCTGCACCTAAACCGCTTTGTCTGTGAGCAGCCCCCGTATAACTTACTGGATCGGCGCATCGAGCGGGAGCTTCTGCCGATGTGCCGTGCCTACGGGATCGCGACCATTCCCTGGGCTCCACTGGCAGGGGGACTGCTCTCGGGCAAGTACCGCGCCGGTGCGCCCCGCCCCGATGGTGCTCGCTACGCCAGCAAGTCCGCGCCGTTCGCCCGTGACAACGACTCCGCGCTCACAACCGTCGAGAAATACGTCGCGTGGTGCGACAGCCGTGGCTACGACCCGTCGCAAGTCGCGCTGGCATGGGTGCTAAACCAGCCCGGCGTCACCAGCCCGATCATCGGCCCCAAAAATACTGCACAGTACGAAGCCTATATGGCGGCAAGAAGCCTCACGCTCACCGCCGAAGACCACGCCGACCTAGATGCGCTCTTCCCCCCCGGAACCCACGTCTCCGAGTACTACCGCGCCGACTTTGGCCCCACCGCAAGATGGATGTAGGTTTTAGCAACCCTGGAAACGTGGCGATAGTGCAAGTATGATTGCTGCGACCGATGTTCAATACCATGCCGATGGGCATGCGATAGCTGCGTGTGTGCTTTTTGAAAGCTGGGGCGACGCCACACCGGTGCGTGAGTGGACGGTGCGGATAGAAGACGTGGCGGAGTATGTTCCTGGTCAGTTCTACAAGCGTGAGCTGCCGTGTTTGCTGGCACTGCTCTCGTCGGTCTTGCCCGAGCTAAAGATAGTTATCGTGGATGGCTATGTCTGGCTGGGCGACGAGAGTCATCCAGGACTGGGCGGGCATCTCTACGCAGCGCTGGATCGGAAAGTCCCGGTGGTCGGGGTGGCCAAGACACGCTTTGTAGGAGCCGCGCCGGTATCGGAAGTGCTTCGTGGTGAGAGTGCGAGCCCACTTTTCGTGAGCGTGGCCGGGCTTGCTCTCGCGGAGGCTGCCCAAAACGTGCAGGCGATGCATGGAGCGCATCGCCTGCCGACTCTTCTCAAGCGCGTGGACGCGCTCTGCCGTGCTAAAACCTGAGGGTTCGAACGACTTCCAGTGGCTGGCGCTTGCCCAGGGCAATATCAAAGCCGCCAAGTCCTAAGCCATAGGTGTAGCCCGTGGCGCTGTTGTAGCCTGCCCGGAGCGCAATCGGGCCAAGCTTCTGCTCGACACCCGTCCGTAGCTCCGCCTTTCCAATAGCACCTGTGATGTCGACGAGATCCGCGACAGCCGTCATGCCGCCTTTCTGAAAACCAACACCCGCGGTCGCCGTGGTGGCGAGAAGATTGTACGTGCGTGTGCCACCGCCGCCGTTTGCATTGGCGCCAAACTGCCCCGTGAAGGTGAAGTTGGGCTTAACAGCATTGGCGATTACCAGACCGCCTGAGAAACCCAGAAGCTTCTTCGACTCCAGCATGATCCCCAGATCCGCTCCCACCCCTTGCTTGGTCAGTGTGTCCTTACCGCCCATCTCGGGAGCTCTCAAGGAGTCCGTATTGCCATCAAGCGCCGCTTTATCGGCGAAGTAGTGGGCGTAGACGGCGTTCATGTACTTGATGCGTGCTCCCACCGCCACCTTGAAGTTCTCTCCCCCTGCGCCCGACTTTAGCTGGGATGCAAACCCGACTTGGGGGAGAGAGTAGACCGCTGTCGCCAAGACATCTGCCTGGGAGTTTGCTGGGACGCTACCGGTGCCGCCGCTCTTTCCCCAGTTTTGGAGTGCGGCATTGGGCAAGATATAGCCCTGCGCCACTCCGCTTGCCAGCACTTCTACCGGCCCGACACGCAGCCCGACACTTCCATTGAGGCCAAAACTTGAGTTCTCGGAAGCGAAGCGCCGTGCTAAATCCGTTGCATCGCCACCCGAGCCGCTATTGATCAGGTAGTCTGCCGCCTTGGTGACGGAGATCGCGCCATCAGCACGAGCACCGATGTTGGGAAAGTGAAAGCGCATCAGCCCCCTGGCAAACGCCAGCGAGGCGGGGTTGTTGCGGGAGCCCATGCCGCTGATACTATTGCCCGCCAGTGAGGCAATTCCTGCTCCACCCATCGCGAAGGCGCGTGCATCGCCGCCAAAGGTAATGTCTTGTGCTGTGGCGGGAAGTGCCATGAGCGCGGCGAGCCCCAGTGTAAGAGAAAAATTTCGTTTCAAGAAAACCATTTACTAATCCTCCAGAGCTTAGGTTCATCATAAAGTCAAAACTTTCCTCCCGCAGGAAATTGCCTTGCGTCTGGCGAAAGGTCTCCCGTGCGCTCTTTGGCTTTTTGGATGGGACTCTGTTTTTTGGTGTCTTTAGCTCTGCTTCCACGAGAGGTAGTGGCCCAGGATGCCTTTCATGGAACGGTAATCGAGATAGAGCGCGGGGATCAGCTCTCGGTGAAGCTGGATAGCTGGACCCTCAAAGTACGCTTGCATGGAACCGTTTGTCCAACCAGTGGTGAGCTTGCAGACGTGGCTATGGAGTGGACAAAGGCACGGGTGCTGGGCAAACAGGTTAATGTGGGGGTTCGAGGGACAGCGGCCAAGGGAGTAGTCTACGGTGATCTGACCTACTTACCGGGCGAACACAATATCTCCATTGAGCTGGTAGAGCAGGGGCTGGCAACGTGGGCAAGGCAGTATGCTCCCAATCGTCGGGATCTTGAGGCGGCGGAGAAGCGGGCACGGGATGCGCGGGCTGGGGTCTGGGGAAACCTGGAGCTAGAGAAAATCCGCCTGCGTCAGGTGATTGGTAACCCAAAAAGCATGTCACTTCCCCCGCCCTCTGCCTCTCCAAAACCAAAAACGTCGCTGACACCAAAAATATCTCCAAGCCCCGTACCCGCGCCAACGTCCGAGAAAAATCTCCTGAATATCTCCCAGGGACGCCCCACGGTTTTATGGCCTCTTGCGGTGGGAATATTGTTGGCGGTAGGTTGCCTCACAGGAGCAGAGTGGGTGAGCCGCGACGCGCGTCGCCTTCGCCAGCGCCCTGTACTACTGGCAGACGCGACCAACAATCTCACACCTCTAAAAGTGCGCGGGCTTGTTCGTGCCCAGGCCGAGCTTGCGGTTAGTATTGCCGGTCGCATTCCGGGGCTCTATCTGCATGAAGTAACCCAGATCTTCCGGGATGGGGCCTGGCGCACAACCTACAACGAGACCGATACCACTCCCTTTGTGCTTGACGATGGCACGGAGCAGTACCTGGTGCCACTAGATCGGGTGAGGTTCAAGCCGATTCGTATCGCGCGGTTCTACAACGATATTCCTGTGGAGAAGTGGCATGCACGCTCCTACGGCGGCGACATTCGC
>NZ_CBAYMC010000234.1:0-6682 GCF_964826245.1 Armatimonas sp.
AACTCCCTTGTCGTTGAGGATTTTATCGGCCTCTGGGGTCGTAGGGCCGTTCGCACCTTCGATGATGTAGCGGGCTCGCACTTTTGCAGCGTTCTCCCCTGTGAGCTGGTTCTGGAGCGCGGCGGGAATGAGCAAGTCCACGGGCAGTAGCAGAAGCTCCGTCGGATCAAGAGGCTCGGACTCAGGGAAGCCGACCACCGTGCCCGTTTTCTTGATCCAGTCTTCCAGGCCAAGAATATCGAGCCCATCTTTGTGGTAGATCGCGCCCTGGACATCGGAGACGGCCTGGATTTTACAGCCGGAGCGGTAGAAGAGCTTGGCGGCGGCGGCTCCGACATTGCCAAAGCCCTGCACGGCAACCGTGGAGTCGGGGAGCTGGTTTCCACGGGAGAGCAAGGTCTCACGGGCGACCGTGACCACACCACGGCCTGTGGCCTCAATGCGACCTTCGGAGCCCCCAATGGCGATGGGCTTGCCGGTGACGACAGCGGGAACGGTGGTGCCCTTGAGCATGGAGTAGGTATCCATGATCCAGGCCATCGTCTGACCATTGGTGCCCATGTCCGGGGCAGGAATGTCTTTATCCGGCCCAAGCAAAATGGCGATCTCGGTGGTGTAGCGGCGCGTTAAGTCTTCCAGCTCTGCGGCGTTAAGCTGCCGAGGATCACAGGCGACACCGCCTTTTGCGCCCCCAAAGGGAAGGTTGACGAC
This sequence comes from Armatimonas sp., assembly GCF_964826245.1. Lineage (NCBI taxonomy): Bacteria > Bacillati > Armatimonadota > Armatimonadia > Armatimonadales > Armatimonadaceae > Armatimonas > Armatimonas sp. Next base: position 712 of record NZ_CBAYMC010000234.1, read on the forward strand.
AGCGCACTTGATGGTCATCCAAAACGCCAGCGCCTTTACTTCGCTGATATCGGTCTCGGGATGAAAACGGATGCCGCCTTTTGCGGGGCCGCGCGTGAGGTTGTGATGCACACGGTAGCCCGTGAACATCTTAATCGAGCCGTCGCGCATATTGACAGGAAAGTGTACCGTCAGCTCGCGCTTGGGTTGCTTCAAAACTTCGTGGACATTGGGATCAAGGTTGATCCTCTCGGCGACGGCGGCAAGCTGCTGCTGCGCCATTGCAAAGCTATCTAGGTGTTCGCTCATTCCTTGATTATGGCATAAAAAAAGCTTACGCTAATGTAGCGTAAGCCTGAACGAAAAAAGAGTTTACTCTACGGAAGCCAATGCTCACCTACGGAAGCCAATGCTCACTCAGAGCATCTACCGGCAGGCCAAAGGTACTCCACCAGGTGGCTCCACTCCAACCTGCTACCCACTCATTGGCTCCGATGGCGCGATCTGGGAGACGGAAGGTGCGTCCTGCCACGACGACATTCGGGGTGGTCATGACTTTTCTTTACGGGCAGTGGAGCTACGTAGGACTAGCTCGACGGGAAGGAGCTCCAGCTTTCCGTCATCTTGGCTTGTAGCGAGGGCTGCAAGTCGCTCAGCGGCGCGTCTTCCCATCTCCCGGAGAGGCTGTCGCAGGGTGGTGAGTGGTGGGTAGACGAGCCGTGCGGAGACGGGGTCGTCGAAGCCCACCACGGAGATCTCCTCGGGGACACGGTAGTGCGCCTCGCGGAGGGCATTGAGGACATCAAGTGCGATAAAGTAGCCCGCTGCAAATACCGCCGTCGCTCCTTGCTTTACCGACTCTAGTAGCCTCTCTTTTTCCTCGCCGCTCAGCCGCCAAAACTCTTGCACAGAGTGCTCCGAGGTCTCTATGCCGTGCACTGCTGCCTCGGCCTGGAAGCCTGCAACACGATCGCGCGTGTTGGCCGTCTCAGGCTCAGCGAAGACAAGAGCGATTTTCTCGTGCCCCAGATCCGCCAGGTGTGCCACCACGCGACGTGCCGCTCCGGTATTGTCGGAGTCCACAGCCGCAAGAGGCATTCCGGGCCAGTGTGCTCCCATGACCACCGCGGGGCGCTTGGTACAGGCTAGCTTTTCCAGCGAGGCAGCAGCGCTCTCGCGGGGCGCAATGATAAGAATACCATCCGCTTGTGGAAGACTCGCATCGGAGAAAGCATTCGGGCAAAGAACAAGCTCGACACTCGAACCAAACGCCTCCGTTATTCCCTGGTAGAGCCCCCCGTAGTAGTCCGAGCCTAAAATATTAGCCGCACTTGCGCCAAAGGCAAGCACCACACGGCGCAGCCCAACAGGCGGTGGTTTCGGAGCAACAAACGTCCCTCGTCCCACGGTTCGAGTGACCCAGACCTCGGTTGCGAGCGCCTGCACTGCCCGGTGAACCGTGAGCTTTGCGACACCCAGCTCGGCGGCTAGCTCTAGCTCTGGCGGCACTTTCTCGCCCGACTTCCAGTGCCCCGCGCGAATCAGCCCAAGCAGGCGCTCATAGACCTGCTGGTGGCGTGGGGTAGTTTGGGTAAGATCAAGAGGGGACAGCATGATTTGGCTTTCATTAGCATATACCAATCGAGAGGACTCTGCCAGTTTTCTCGATGGGGGCTTGAGTATCGGCACATGAGGACTTTGCCTGAAGTATACTAGTGCCTGTGACCGAACTCGAAAATCCTCTTCTGACTGCTCTTAACCCCGTCCAGTGCGAAGCCGTGCTGCACACCGAAGGCCCTCTCTTGATCTTTGCCGGTGCCGGCTCAGGCAAGACGCGCGTTCTGACGCATCGCATTGCGCATCTGATCCAGTATCTCGGGGTTCGTCCGCGCAGTATCCTCGCGGTCACGTTTACCAATAAAGCGGCCAAAGAGATGCGTGAGCGCCTCGAGAAGCTCCTGGGAGAGGGGATCTCCAAGGAGATGTGGGTGGGGACGTTCCACTCCACGTGTGCTCGGCTCCTGCGCGAGAACGGAGGGAGCATTGGCCTAGAGCGCGACTTTGTGGTCTACGACGACGACGACCAGATGACACTGATGAAGGAGTGTCTGCACCAGCTCAACCTCGATGATAGGCAGTACGCCCCTCGTGCCGTGCTCTCGCTGATCTCCCGCGCCAAAGAGAAGCTGATCCAGCCTGAGGACTTCACCAAGCACTTCTCCGGCCACTTTGAGAACGTCGTCGGGCGGCTCTATACCCTCTACCAAGAGAAGCTCACGATGAACAGAGCGCTAGATTTCGATGATCTCATCGGAAAATCCGTGCGCATGCTCCAGCAGCGCGAAGATATACGAGAACGCTACCAGAGTAAGTTCAGATATGTCTTAGTGGATGAGTACCAAGATGTCAACCATGCCCAATATAAATTAACACAGCTATTATCTGGTGGTAATAACAATTTATGCGTAGTCGGTGACGATGACCAGGGGGTTTACGGATGGAGAGGCGCGGATATTCAGATTATTTTAGACTTTGAAAAAGACTATCCCGATGCTAAAATTATTAAGCTTGAACAAAACTACAGATCAACTAAAACAATTCTTGACACGTCTTACGATGTGATCTCTAAAAACAAAGGCCGAAAAGATAAGAAGCTCTGGACGGACAATAACGAGGGTGAGGCGATTCGGCTCTTAGAGGCAATTAATGAACAGGAAGAGGCGGTCTATGTCGCCACCGTGATCCGTGAGGCCGTTGACTCGGGGGAGCGTAAGCTCTCGGACTACGCGGTTCTCTACCGCACCAACGCCCAGAGCCGTATGCTGGAAGAGGTTTTTATCAACCACCGGATTCCCTACACGATTATCGGGGGCGTGCGCTTCTACGAGCGCAAGGAAATTAAAGACCTGATTGCCTATCTAAAAGTGATTCATAATCCCTTTGACGGTATCTCACTGAAGCGCATTATCAATGTTCCGGCGCGAGGGATTGGTGCGGGGACGTGGGCAAAAGTGGAGGAGCGGGCGACCACGCTTGGCTGCACGATCTGGGAAGCGCTGGCCGATATCGAGGCACTGGGGCTCAAGCCGAGTTTAAAGAAAGCCGTCGAGAGCTTTGTGATGCTGCTCATGCACCTGAGAAGTGAGCGGGAGACGCTGCCGCTGACCAAGCTCGTCGAGCGGCTGATTGAGGAGACAGGCTATATTCGCACCCTGGAGGTGGAAAAAACGGTCGAGGCCCAGAGCCGCGTCGAGAACGTCCAGGAGCTTCTCTCGGTGACGCGCCAGTTTGAAGACAGTACCGAAGACCCGTCGCTGCGGGCGTTTCTGGAGCAAACGGCGCTGATTGCCGATGTGGACAAGCTGGGCGAGGGCGGTGTCGAGTGCGTGGTGATGATGACCCTGCACTCTGCGAAAGGCTTAGAGTTTCCGGTTGTTTTTCTGATTGGGATGGAGGAGAGTATCTTCCCACACTTTCGCTCGCTCCAGAGCGATGGGGCAATCGAAGAAGAGCGACGGCTAGCGTATGTGGGGATCACGAGGGCCCGCGAAGAGCTCTATCTCACGTTTGCGAGCCGCCGCACGATCTTTGGCAACACCCAGTTCAACCCGCCCTCGCGCTTTCTGCGGGACATTGCTCTTGAGCGTCTTGCTATTCCACAGGGCGCACGTCTTCCCAGCTTCCTCAGGAGCAAGCAGCGCGAGCTCGCCAGCACGCCAACTCCTCCGCCAACCGCTTCGACACTGGCCCAGCCAACCTCTCCGAGTAACCTCTCCCCAACCCCTCACCTAAAGGCAAGGGGAGCCGTCTCCTCGGAGGCAGCGTTTCGGCCTGGGGAGAAAGTCAAGCACGCCGTCTTTGGGCAGGGTGTCGTGATCTCGTGCACCGGAAGCGGCGATGAGGCACAAGTGTCGGTGGCATTTCCCAATGTGGGAATTAAGAAGCTCGTGGCGGGTTATGCGCGGCTGGAGAAAGTTTGAACCCGTCCCCCGACCCCCTTCCCTCTACGAAGGAAGGGGGAGGGAGGGGGCTTACTGACCCGCAGGTGTGGTCGGCTTGCGGGGGAGCTTGTCGTCGCGCATGGCGGCGTTGTAGAGGAAGGCGGCAAGAATCGTGGCGGCCTGCTTCATGTCATCGAGCTGAATACGGTCAAAGGTGTCCATATTGGAGTGGTGCGTTCGTGCATCGTACTCGATGGTGTCCTGGATGAACTGAAAGCCGGGGAGCCCGGCGGAGTTAAAGGGCAGGTGGTCGGTGCCGCCGGTATTGCGTGCTGTCACCGTCGTTGCGCCAAGATCAGCAAAGGGCTTGAGCCACTCGGCGAAGACGGGCATGATCGCCGTGTTGCCTTGGCAGTAGACCCCGCGAATCTTGCCGGTGCCATTGTCGAGGTTGAAGTAGCTGGAGAACTTGGCGTGCTCCGCTCCAGGGGCACTGGGGCTACCAAAATGCGCTTTCACGTAGGCGGTGGAGCCAAAGATTCCCTGCTCCTCGCCGCTCCAGAGCCCGACACGAATCGTACGACGCGGCTTGACCCCGATGGCCTTCAGAATTCGCACTGCCTCCATCGCCACACTGACTCCCGCTGCATTGTCGGTCGCGCCGGTGCCCGTGTGCCAGGAGTCGAGGTGCCCGCCTGCCATCACGATCTCATCGGCTTTATCCGTGCCCTTCCACTCGCCGATGGTGTTGTTGACCATGGACTTATCGTCGCCGTTGAAGCGCACTTTTAGATCCAGCGCGACACTCACTTTTTCACCTGCCTGCACCATGCGCACGATCCGGTTGTAGTGCTCCGCCCCGACCGCGATCTGAGGAACCATGAGCCTCTCGGCGGCAACGGAGTAGGGAGTGAGGCGTGGGGCACGGGGGGCACCTGGTTGACGAGCCTCTTCACGCTCACGAGCAACAGGTATCTGAGGAACCGTCGCCTGCTCCACAAAGATCGTCCCGCCGTCGCCCGAGCGTGCCTGGGAGAGCGTCGCCACCGCGCCCTCCACCTTACAGAACGCCAGGATCTGACCCGCCATCTGTGCCTGGCGCATGCGTGCCTGAAGGGCCGCACGCTGCTCGTCGGTCATGTCCGCACCCAATCCGCCGCCACCGCCACTGCCTTGTCGAGGACGGCCACTACCTGCCAGAGTGCCACTGGCCATGGCGGCGAGCTGCTCATCGGTGTAGCGGGAGCCTTGGGGCGTGAAGTGCGCGGGAAGCTCTTTGGTCGGGCTAATCAGCGCGATCTTGCCTTTGAGGCTGCCCTTGAACTTTGCGAGTGCTTCCGGGCTGTCGGCATCCACCAAGACAACCTCCGTGGTTCCCGACCAGCCCGTGGACCAGGCGCGGGGGGCGGCGATAAGATTAAACGACGTTGGGCCGACGACAGTTGCGGCGAACTTGTCGCAGGTCCAGCCCCGGCCAAACGGCCCCCAGGGCTCAAGTTTGGCCTCTAATCCCCACTCGATCAGCTTGTTTTTCGTGTACTCATTGGCGCGTAGCAGACCCGGTGAGCCTGTTAAACGTGGCCCGATAACCTCCGTAAGATACGAGAGGTTCTGCGGAAGCTGGGAGCGCCTCAGGCCCTCTTCACGGATCTTTGCCATGATCGCCGCATCGGGCGTATCGGTCTGAAAGCGCGGGGCTGGACTGATGAGGGCAGCAAGGGGGATTAAAAAAAGCGTTGGAGACATAAACTTTATCCTTGTACTCCCCCGGTTGGAGCGGGGGAGCTAACGGGCGTTCCGCCACAAAGGCCGCAAGCGGCTATGCCGAACGGATGATGGCCGGGACGGCCTTCGTAGCGCGAAGCGCTCTCTAGTCCCGCCGCTCTAACCGGCGGGACTTCTGATGAGCGCAATATACCCCAGGTAGAGCACGCGGTACAATGTGCTGTGACCTCCGTTTATGTTTTTGATCTGGACGGGGTGCTCTGGCGGGGCGAGAGTGTCGTTCCGGGAGCACCTGAAGCCATCGCCCGGCTACGCGGCGCGGGCAA
>NZ_CBAYMC010000235.1:0-6649 GCF_964826245.1 Armatimonas sp.
ACACTAAACCGAAATGATAGTCGCAACAAAACAACTCTTCGCCCACGCGTACGGCAAGTACGCCATCGGCGCTTACAACATCAACAACCTTGAGCAGATCATGGGCCTTTTCCAAGGTTGCATTGATAGCCAGGCTCCGTTTATCATCCAGCTCTCCAAGGGCGCACGTAGCTATGCCAACAAGCAGATGCTAGAGGCAATGATTCGCACCGCCGAGGAGATCTTCCCCGAGGCGATCTTCGCCGTGCACCTGGATCATGGCGATGAGCAGACCTGCTACGAGTGTATCGAGTCCGGCTTCTACAGCTCCGTGATGATTGATGCGAGCCACTCCCCGTTTGAGGAAAATATCGCCATTACCAAGCGCGTGGTAGACGCAGCCCATGCCAAGGGAATCTCTGTTGAGGCCGAGCTCGGAATGCTGGGCGGCGTGGAAGAACATGTCCAGGTAGACGAGAAAAATGCCTGCCTCACCGATCCCGACGAGGCGCTAGAGTTCGTGAAGCTCTCCGGCTGCGACTCGCTGGCCTGCGCCATTGGCACCAGCCATGGCGCGTACAAGTTCGCGGGCGGCCAGGGCATCCACTTCGACCGCGTGAAGGCGATCCAGGACCTGCTCCCTGGCTTCCCGCTGGTCATGCACGGCTCCTCCAGCGTTCCTCAAGATGAAGTCGAGCGCATCAATGCCGCCGGTGGCGAGCTTAAGGGCGCGAAGGGCGTGGACACGGCTCAGTACCTGCCCGCCGCCAAGCTCGGCGTCTGCAAGGTGAACATTGATACCGATGGCCGCTTAGTCTGGACCCGCGTCCACCGCGAGTTCTTCAAGGAGCAGCCCGGCAACTTTGACTTCCGCACCCCTGGCAAGATCTTCATGGCCGAGTACGCCAAGTTCATCGCCAGCCGCAACGAGCTTCTAGGCTCCGCAGGTGAGCTCGAAAGCCTCCGCGAGTCGCTGAAGGGCTAGGCACCATCCACCAGCCCCCTCCCGCTCCGCGAGAGGGGGCTTTTATTTTGGCTTTTTACTCTTGTACTATGAGCAACGTAAACATTGGCAAGCAGGCAGCCGGAGAAGTCGCGGCAAAGCTGGTTCACGACGGCATGATCGTCGGGATCGGGACGGGCTCGACCGTGGCTTATTTTATCGAGGCACTCGGATGGCGTATCCAGACCGAAGGCTTGAAGATTCATGGCATCCCCACCTCGGAGACAACCGTGGCTCATGCGACTCGCCTGGGGATTCCGCTCGTGCCCCTCACGCCCCAAACATGCCCGGATCTCACGATAGACGGGGCCGATGAGGCCAACCCCAAGCTTGATCTCATCAAGGGTGCGGGCGGTGCGCTCGTTCGGGAGAAGCTGGTAGCAGCGGCTTCGGCAGAGTTTGTGGTGATCGCCGACTCCAGCAAGAGAGTGGCACAGCTTGGAGCGTTTCCTCTGTCGCTGGCTGTGGTTCCCTTCGCGGTCGCGAATCTCATGGCACAGCTCAAGGAGGAGTTTGAGGTGGCTCCCCACCTGCGCCTAAAAGCAAGCGGTGAGCCGTTTGTCAGCGATGATGGGCTCTCAATTCTCGATCTGCCTTTTGAGCGAATCCAGCGCCCTGCGATCCTAGACAAGCGCCTCAAGATTCTGCCCGGTGTGGTAGAGACGGGGATATTTGTCGGGCTGGCAAAACGCATGCTCGTGGGCCACCCCGATGGCCGTGTCGAGGCCGTCTACCCCGCAGAGTAGGCTTCTTAGCTGGGCCGGGCACGCTCGCCACGTAGGATGAGTTTCTCGGCATTGCGACTAATGAGCTTCGTGCCGATAAATTCTTTGTCGGCCAGTGGGTTAACCAGCACGGTCGTCAGGCCGACGCGGTTTCCGGCGACCATGTCGGTGAAGAGCTGATCGCCCACCATCAGGGCCTCGTTGGGCAGAACGGCCATCAGCTCCAGCGCCTTGAGCACCCCCGCTTTTCCGGGCTTTCCCGCGTTTCCCGGCACATGGTGGATTTCGAGTCTCTCCGCGATTCGCGCAAGGCGCACCGGACGGCGGGTGTTGGAGCAGAGGCAGACACCGATTTTCGCCGATTTCACCGCCTCGAGCCACACTAAAATATCACGGGGAATCTCATCGCCGTGCCAGGCCGCAAGCGTATTGTCCAAGTCGGAGACAATGCCTCGGATACCGTGCTCCGCAAGCCAAGCCAGCTCCAGCTCGCTCACTCGGCGTATCATGCGATCTGTCTTGAGCAGGCTCATGGACGGGCGCTCTTACGAACCCGGGCGATGTTGGCCCGGTGCTCCTCAAAGGTCTTAGCGAAGATGTGGCCTTTCCCCTCACCCTGAACGTAGAAGAGATTGTCGCTCTTTTCCGGTGCCAGCGCCGCCTTGATCGAGGCCAGACCAGGGTTGCAAATTGGCCCCGGAGGGAGCCCGGCATGGAGATAGGTGTTGTAGGGCGAGGGCGTTTTTAAGTCAGAAAAGAGCAGGCGGGCTTTGTGCTGCGGCAGAATATACTGCACTGTGGCATCTATCTGCAGCCGCATCTTTTTCCGGATACGGTTGTAGATCACCCCCGCGATCTTGGGGCGATCTTCATCGGTTTCGGCCTCGCGCTCGATCAGCGATGCCACAATCAGCGCTTCGGGTGTGAGCGAGAGCCCTTTGGTCTGCTTCTGAAAGTGCTGCTGAAGCTGCGGGACGATCTCTTTGGCAGTGACAGTTTTGGAGAACGCGTAGGTATCCGGAAAGAGCTGCCCCTCAAGCCCTTGAGTGAGCTGCAAAAACTCTGTGTCGTCGGTCAGCACGCCTCTCTCGATAAGCTTCGCCGCCATCTTCTTGATCGTAAAGCCTTCCGGGAACGTGACCTTGATCGAAGAGACATCACCATGAGCGAGTTTCTGGTAGATCGCCTCGGGGGAGTCCGACGGCGAGAAGGCATAGAGTCCGGGGAGAATTGTCCCGGTTGCGACGCGCTTAAAGTAGCTTGCAGAGCGGATGACATGCTTCTCCTCGAGGAGCTGGCCCACACGAGTAATGCTCGCGCCCTCGGGGATCCTGACCTCAAGGGGAGTCGCACCTGGCCCCGCAGCGGGGCGTCCATCGCCGCCACAGCCACTTAATACAATAAAGGCCGCGATGGCCCAGATACATCTCTTCACTGGCTCTTTAAATAGCTTTCTAAAATTCGTACGGCGGCGGCCTGATCAATCACAGCATCGCGGCGCTTTCGTGAGACACCGGCGGCAATCAGATCCGCCTGTGCTTCCTGCGACGAGAGAAACTCATCTTGAAGAATTATCGGCAAGTTGGTTGCATCAGCGAGAGCCGCGGAGAATTTTTCGCAGTGGAGTGCCCAGTCATTCTTGGTTCCCTGGAAGCTCAGCGGCAGACCAATGATGATTGCTTCGACGCTTTCGCGCTCTGCCCAAGACAAAATCGCCGCAATGTCTTCGGCCCGTGAGCGTGCCCGTGCCAGAGTCGCGCGTGGATAAGCCCCGAAGCCCAGCTCATCGGTGACGGCAATCCCAATACGCTTCGTTCCCAGATCCACTCCCAGTAGTCTCACTGGTGTTAGTTCTATCACAACGCAGGAACCTCAGACCAGACTTACGCATCAATATGGAGTAAGAAAAACGAAAAATGCACAGTAGCAAACACTTGGTTGACAAACAAAAATAGAACGGATATACTAGCAAAAGCGAACGAAAATTTGCTAAAAATGGATTTTCCGTTTTGTCATGTAGCAGCGGAGTGTTTAGCCAGAAGGTGAGTGCAATCATGGTGTGGCAAAGTCAGAATAGAGGTAGCTTCTGGAGTGATGAGGAGAAACATTTCTATCTCAATGCGAGACAGAGAGTGCGCGCGAGTCAGCGCCAACGGACACGACGGTTTTACCGTCGGCTTGTCTGGATCACTCTGGCGATCATTGGTATCACTTTAGCAGCGCGGGTGGCACGCTCAGCCTCCCCTCAAGGAGAGAGACAGGCAACCGCGATTCGGTTGCCAGAGATCACACAAACGCAAGTCGTAACGGTTGCTCCGGGAGACTCCCTCTGGAGCATCGCTAGGCGCTATTGCCCTAAAGGCACCTCGACGATGGACAATATCGCCCTTATCTCCGCCTTGAATGGCAACCCTAATGGGCAGCTTGAACCCGGTCAGCGCTTGGTTGTTCCTGCCACACCCTAAAGTCGGCAGAGGGCCATGCGATACAATAGCCGCGTTATGGCGAAAACTCCCTCTCCCTCCTCCCGACGAGCCGCACGTGAAACGGCCTTGCGTATCCTCTACATGATGGAGGTCGGCAAGACTCCACGTGATATCGCCCAGCAAGAAACGGTCGAGGCAAACAAGCTTGATGAAGAAGCGGCGGAGTTTAGCTGTCTGCTTGTAGATGGGACACTCTCCCACCAAGATGATGCCGATATCGCCATTGCGCAGCACGCAACCCACTACCCCCTCGACCGGCAGACAATTGTAGACCGCAATATCCTACGCATCGCTGCTACCGAGATTCTCTTTGATCTCTCAGGAGCCCCATATGGTGTAGTCGCCAATGAAGCCGTCGAGCTTGCTAAAAAGTACTCCACCCCGGAAGCTGCAAAGTTTATCAATGGCGTCATCGGCGGGCTGATCCGCGCCCAAGAGAGTATCAGCGAGAGTGAGATTTCCCTCACGGAGAGTGATACAGGTTTAGTAGCCCCCCTCCCCATGGAATAATCCTGGCATGTCCAATAAGAAACTCTCTCGACGGAGTATGCTGATTCTGCTCGTCAGTGTCGGTGGGCTTACTGCCCTCGCACAGCCCGCACTGAAGAACCAAGCGATTTTCGCGCAGAAAGAGCTCAGGCTCTCCGCTCCCCTCAAACTCCAACTCACACAGCTACGCGCAGATATTGCCAAAAATAAGTACTCTTTCACTGTCGGGGCCACCGATGTCCTAGATAAACCAGACAGCCAGCTCTACGGTGAGATTCTTCCTACTAACATTGGAGACATCGCCAGAAAGCAAGCCCCTCTCTCCCGGAAGATCCTCGACCTCGATAAAGAAGAACGCGAGAGAATCGTCAAAGCCAAGCCAGCGCTCCGTGCAAAGATCTACGAGTTCAATATCGTTGCCAACCCTAGTTTGAAGAAGTGGGACTGGCGCAAGCAAGGCAAGGTTACCAGCATTCGCAACCAAGCACCGGCTGGCACTTGCTGGGCATTTGCTGTGACAGCGGCTCTAGAGTCGTCTTGGCTCGTACGTAACAGTATCAACATAGATGGCTCTGAGCAGTTTATGATCGCCTACAGCGGTGCTGGAACGACCTCAGGGGGGAATCGTGCCGATGCCGCCGCCTGGCTGACAAGTAAGGGAACGGTCGCTGAGGTCACTGCCCCCTACACAGGCTCCGCCTCAACCAGTGTTCCCTCCAGCTCTGCGACCCCCTACGATGCACTTGCCTGGGGGTTTGTGGATGAATCTAACGTTCTTCCCTCCGTTCAGAAACTAAAGCAAGCACTGTGTGAGCATGGGCCTATCACGATTGGTATCTACTCAGATAATAATCTCAAGGCCTACACCGGTGGAGTCTTTGATCATGTCGATCCCAGCAACAACGCTTCCAATCATGCCGTTCTGCTGGTAGGTTGGGACGATGACAAGGGCGCGTGGATCGTCAAGAACTCCTGGGGCTCTGGCTGGGGTGATGAGTGTGACTACGGAACCGAGAAGGGTTACTTCTACGCCAAGTACGGCTGCCACAATGTCGGCTATCGCGCGATCTGGGTGAAGGCTGCCAGCCAAGTCTACGTGATTAACCCGGCGCTGCTCAAAGATCTCCGGCTAGCTCCTGATGTGCTCAAGCTGCGCTAATTAGCCGCTCAGACACGGTACAATGCTGTACCGTGTCTGAACCTATTCTTCTTGATGGTGCCGCTACTGCCAAAGCGATCCGCGCAGAAGTAGCCACCCGCGCTACAAAACTTAAAGTGGCTCATGGGATAACTCCCGGCCTTGCCGCAGTCCTCGCAGGCGACAATCCCGCCTCTATCACCTATGTCTCGATGAAGCGCAAGGCCTGTGCCAAGGCAGGAATCACGTCGTTTGAGCATGTCTTTGGCAGTGATGCGACGCAAGCGGAAGTTCTTGCCTGCATTCACCAGCTCAATGCCGACCCCAACGTCCATGGAATTCTGGTACAGCACCCGATGCCCAAGGGACTGGATGAGGACGAGATTCTCGCCACTGTAGATCCTGCCAAGGATGTCGATGGAATCGGGCGGGCTAGTTTAGGTGATCTGGTGCTGGGCCACCCAAGCTTTGTCTCCTGCACACCGCAGGGCATGATGACCCTGATGCAGCGCTACGGCATAGACCCCGCAGGTAAGCACGCCGTGGTGATCGGGCGCTCCGTGATTCTAGGTAAACCCATGGCCATCGCGCTGCTCAATGCCAACGCAACGGTGACGATCTGTCATAGCAAGACAAAAAACCTCGCCGAGATCACCCGCCAAGCTGATATTTTGGTCGCCGCTGTGGGTCGCCCCGAGCTGATCACCGGCGACATGCTCAAGCCCGGCGTGGTGGTCTTAGATGCAGGCTACAACCGCGTCGAGGGCCGTGGCCACGATGTGGGCGACTGTGATTTTGAGAGCTGTGCCGCCGTGGCAAGTGCCATCAC
>NZ_CBAYMC010000236.1:0-6569 GCF_964826245.1 Armatimonas sp.
GCTACGGCCCGTTCTGAGATTTTATTTTTCTTTGACACAGGAGCGGTGGGACTCGAACCCACGACCCGGCGATTAGAAGTCGATAACCGTCACCTTCGGCCCGGCACTGCAACCAGGCAAGGGGCGGAAACGGAATTCCTGCTCTACCCGACTGAGCTACGCTCCTACAAACCAAACCAATACTAGTGAAACAGGCAAGTGGTGATAGCGGGGAGTTGTCTGTTGGAAAAGATAACCCCGCCACTCCGGCCCGTCTCCGTTTTCATGAACCAAGTGGCTGCGGCAGGGCTCGAACCTGCGACGCGGAGCTTTTCAGACTCCCGCTCTACCGACTGAGCTACGCTTCCAAAAATATAAAAAACGTCAATAATGGTCGGGGTGGCCTGGATTTGCACCCTGCACCGGCTTTCGCCAGCAGCCCTACAGATAACCCTCTTCTAGCGGCCCGAAAAACAGACAAGAAGGCGAAGACGGAACCGCCCTTGCGGGCAACTGCCGTGTTTACTCTTTCACCACACCCCGTTAAACCAAACAAACAGGCGCGAAAGCGGGATTCGAACCCGCGATCTCCAGATTATGAGACTGGCGACTTAACCTCTTGTCCACTTCGCAGCATTTCCAGCGGCGTTTCAACCACTGGCGAGAGCAATATCGCAGCGAAACGTGACGTTGTTAAAGAAGAAAAGAGATTTTTTAAAATTAGTCGTAGAATGCCCAGTGGAAGCGAGCATGTCCTTGATGTGGAGAGTAGGTAACACTCGCAGTATCGGGGAGAAATGACTGTCCCCAAATGCCCGTGCGCTGATGCCGGGGGAGGATATAGTTATAGTGCCCCGCTTCCTTGCGAACGTTTAGCTCTTCACAGAGCTTCGTAAACGTTATCGGATCGGTATCGAACTCCAAAACGCAGTCATAGAAATCTCCCCAGCCCGATAGCTCCCCTTCCAAGTTGTGGATCGCGAGGGAAGGTTGCTTGCCAAAGGTATCGTAGTAAAGCCATTGAGGAGAGCGATGAAAGGGATCGTTGGCAACACACGCCAGCGCTCCGAGAAAACAAAGTGGTGCGAGCTTTCTCCAGAGGTGCGTTTGGCGGCGCAGACGCACCAGATGAACGCCTGTCAGAAGAAAAGCCAGCCCTAGTAAGAGACTCTCCCAGATCATGATGGTATCTTAACATCCACAGAATTTGAGTACAATGCATCATGAAAAAAATCAGCCGACGGGAGATGGTGACGGGGGCCGCGATGGCCGCAGTGAGTACGCTGGCGGGGGAGACGCAGGCGCAAGAAGAGAAAAAAGAGGCTCCGAAGAGCGAGAAGCTCACCGAGAGTGATCTGCTGGCCGCCGATAGGCTGATTGGGCGGGAGACGACTGAGGCGGAGCGGACGCAGCTTCTCTCTGGGATGGCGGGGTTTCAGCAGAGCCTCAAAGCCGTACGCACCAGTGCGCTGATCGGGAGCCTGCCGCCCGCGTTTCACTTTAATCCGGTGATCGCCGGAGTGGCGCTCCCCAAAGGCAAGAGCGAGACGCGCCTCTCGAAGGCGAAGACGCCCGAGTTTAGCGGCGATGTGAAAAGCCTGGCGTTTGCGAGCGTGGCAACTCTGAGCCGCTTGATCGCCTTAAAGAAAGTGACGAGCACTCAGCTCACGGAGCTGTATCTGGAGCGGCTTAAAACCTACGGGCCACGGCTCTTGTGCGTCGTCTCGCTGCTGGAGGATACGGCGCGGGCACAGGCGGAGCTCGCCGATAAAGAGATCGCGGCGGGGAAGTGGCGCGGGCCGCTCCATGGGATTCCCTTTGGCCTGAAAGACCTATTTTTTGTGAAGGGCACCCGCACGACTTTTGGGGCGCCGCCCTATAAAAACCAGGTTCTGGAGAGCGCCCAGGCGACCGTGGCGACGCGACTGCAAGAAGCTGGAGCCGTGCTCTGCGCCAAGCTCTCGATGGGCGAGCTGGCGATGGGCGATGTCTGGTTTGGCGGGATCACGCGCAACCCGTGGGACGCGACGCGCGGCTCGTCGGGCTCGTCGGCGGGCTCGGCGAGCGCGGTGGCGGCCGGGCTGGTGGGCTTTGCGATTGGCACTGAGACCTACGGTAGCATCGTCTCTCCCAGCCGCGAGTGCGGCGCAACGGGCCTGCGCCCCACGTTTGGCCGCGTCTCCCGCCACGGCGCGATGGCGCTCTCCTGGACCATGGACAAGATCGGCCCGATCTGCCGGAGCGTCGAGGACTGCGCCCTGGTTTTCTCTGCCATCCACGGCCCCGATGGCTTTGATGACAGCGTTTTAGAGAACATTCCCTTTGTCTGGAAGCCGGACAGCAAGCTCTCCAGCCTGAGAGTTGGCTTCGATGAAGCGGGCTTTGAGCGTGCCAACAGTGCGCAGAAAGAAGTGCTCACGGTTCTGCGAACCCTGGGAGCTGTGCCCAAGCCCGTCAAGCTGCCCAAGCTGGACCCGGCATATGGCGCGATTCCGGGCCTGACGATCCATGCCGAGGGCGCGGCGGCGTTCTCCGAGCTGGCGGCCTCGGGGGGCTTACGGGAGCTGGTGCAGCAGGGAAATAGCGCCTGGCCCAACACGTTCCGCGAAGGCGCACTGGTTCCCGCGGCGGATTACTTGCAAGCGCAGCGTATTCGTCGTCGGCTTCAACAAGAGATGGTGACCGCGCTGGAGGGAACCGATGTCTATGTGACGCCTGCGGGGAGTGCGCCTAGCATCACCTACACCAACCTCACTGGCCACCCGACGCTTCTCACCCGCTGTGGCAAGAGCGAGCGTGGCCTGCCGATCTCGATTGAGTTTACCGGGAATCTCTTCCGCGAAGACGCTGTCTTGCGCCTCGCCTTTGCCTACGAGCAGGTGACGCAGTGGCATACCCAGTGGCCCGACACGGAGAAACTTCCCTTAGAGCCCCCCGTGATCAAGCGCTAAACATCTTCCAAATTCAGTACAACTTTTGCTGATTTCCTGTGTCCAAAGTAACGAACTCTGTTCGTGAAGCATAAGGTTATCAAATTTGGAAGAATCCACACGCCGTCGCTCGGTTCGGCTCGAAGATATTGCACAGCAGGTTGGGGTCTCACGCTCCGAGGTCTCACGCGTTCTCAATGACCGCCAGCGTGCGGGACGTGCGGTCGGTCAGGCGAAGCAGCTGCACATTCAGCAGGTAGCGCGGGAGCTGGGCTACCAGCCCAACAAAGCGGCACAGAACTTGGCAAAGGGGCGAACCGATCTGGTGGGGCTGGTGCTCCAACCCCTAGGAGACCAGGCGCTCTCCCCGCACTACCATGAGATTATCGGGGGGCTTATGGGAGTCTTGGCAGAGCAGGGGCTCCATCTGCTCCTGCATCAGTGCCCGTATGAAGCCTCCGACTCTTTAGTGTCGCTTGCGAGGGCACATATCTGCGATGTCCTCATTCTCACGGACATCCGGAAAAACGACCTGCGGCCCGCCTTGCTGCGTGAGCTGGGCCAGCCTTTTGTGATCCGTGGGTCGGCACCAGAGCCCGACCTGCTTGCTATTGGGATGGATAACCAGGCGGTGGGGCGGCTGGCGATCGAGACGCTGGCGGGCTACGGCCACCGCAAGATTCTGTTTCATAACATTGGCCGCGACTTAATGTCGGGGGAGGGGCGCTACCAAGGCTGCCACGCGGCTTGTACAGAGCTCGGTCTGGGGGACACTCTGAACTACGAAGACACCATCTGGGGTGAGGAGGGAGTCTATGCCCTCGTGCGTGAGCGCTTCTCTCAGCCAAACTCGCCCACCGCGATCTTTACCGCCGATGAGCTGGCCGCACTGGGGGCGCTTCGTGCTCTCAAAGACCTGGGCAAGCGTGTCCCAGAAGATGTCTCGCTTCTGACGGGCCTGAATGCCCGGTTCATGCACCGCACTCTCTCAGGAATTAGCACGATCCAAATCCGTCAGCACGAAATCGTGACGGAGCTAGGCCAGAGTATTGGAAAACTGCTTCGTGGCGAGCCGATAGAGAAAATGCAGCACTTTCTCTCCCCTGTCTTAGCAGACTCAGGCTCGTGTGCTGTGCTAAAATAGCGGATGCAATATATTCTCTGTATCGGTGCCCACCCCGATGACAACGAGCTCAATGTCGGCGGACTTGCCACGCGGCTACGGCGACGCGGCGACCAAGTGAAGTTCGTCTCCGTCACCAATGGCGACAAAGGCCACTTCGCCGACGAGTACAAAGCCGATCCGGAGAGCCTCGCCGCGCGGCGCTTGATTGAGGCGCAGAGTGCAGCGGCGGTGATCGGGGCCCGCTACGAGACTCTGGAGATCCACGACGGTGAGGTCTATGTGGATAAGCCCAGCACCGAGGCCATGGTGCGCTGCCTGCGCAGCTTTGGTGAGCCCGGCAAGGGCCCCGATCTGGTGCTCTTCAACCGCCCGCTGGACTACCACCGCGATCACCGGTACACATCGCAGCTTGTCTTAGACGCCACCTACATGCTCACCGTCCCGCTAATGTGCCCCGACACGCGTCACCTAGACCGCATGCCCGTCTTTGCCTACTGGTACGACGATTTTAAAGACATTCAGCCCTTTGTCGCGGAGATTCAAGTCCCGATAGACGACTGCCTCGACGAGAAAACCCACATGGTCTGCGCCCACGCCTCGCAGTTTTTTGAGTGGCTTCCCTATAATGCAGGCGTCCTGCACGAAGTCCCCGCTGACGAAGCAGGCCGCCAAGCCCGCGTCCGTGGTATCGTCGAGCGCCGTGGGGCCTACCGTGCCGAGCGATCTGTGGGAGCCAGAATCAACGGCGGCTCCTGCCAGCACGCCGAAGCCTTCCGCCTCTGTGAGTACGGTCGCCAGCCCGAAGGCGACGAGCTACGGCAGCTCTTTGCGCTCTGACTCTTTTTTCGGCTCGGATTCTTTAATTACCAATATCAGCTGTAGCGGAGACTGAGATGGGGGCGTAACTTTGGCAGCGGGAGCAGGACCACTGGAGATTGTGGGGTTGGCGTAGGTAGTGGTAGTAGCGCTGGGGGGCGTCTCCACCAGCGCGCCCAGTGCCTTCAGGCGCTCCAAAAGCACCTCGCGCCGATCTGGGGCCAGCCGCAGACTGAGCTCGGGTTGCTCCTCGCCCACGGTTACCGAGAGCTCCTCCGCTAGCTTATGGATGGTCTCCAAGGTCTCCGTGCGCTTACCTGCCGCGATAGTGAGCGTGTAGCTAGCGGGCACAGCCACTCGCCGAGCCGTAAGGGCTCTGAGCTGCTGAGAGCTATCTTGTGACTTCAGCTCCAGGGTTGCTTTTTTCGCATCCATGCTGTCTGCCACAGATGCAGATGCAGATGCAGATGCAGATGTAGGTGAACCTGTGTCTGCCTCTGCCTTATGTGTCCCAGGCTCGGGGATAGTGAGCACATTGGTTCTTGGTTTGACAGGTGCGATGGAGCGCTGAGAGTTAACCGGCGACTGTTGACTTGGCAGAGGCAAGGGAGTTGGAGCGGGAGTGGGTGTCGCTGCGGAGAGAGCGGGCGACGCTATCACTTGGGCCTCTTTTTGGGCCTCTGCGGGGGCTGCAGCGACTGCCGGTTGAGGCACGTTGTCGGCAAAAGCCTTGCTTTCCGCCACTGAGGCCGCTGGAGCCTCGCTCATGGCCTTATTGGCTACTTGCGGAGCAGGCGCACTCACTTTACTACTCTCGGGAACCCGCGCCCAGAGCCAGAAGGCGCAACCGGCGGCGAGGGCTCCTCCGAAGGCGAGCGGGCCGGGGCGTCGCCAGAAGGACAGGAGAGTGGGCCGTGGCTGGGGAGTCTCTGGGAGTGTGGCGAGGATGCGGGCACGAAGGGCATCGGAGAAGGGCGCGGGGGCAGGCAGTGCCTCGGTGAGCTGGGTCGAGAGCTGGCGCAGGGCCGCAAGCTCGCTCTGGCAGACCGGGCAGCTCAGTAAATGCTTGGCGACTGCCGCGTGGCGCATGGGAGCAAGCTCACTATCAAGATAGGCCTTCAGGTCTTCTTGTAGGGGACTCTGGCACTTAAGCATGGACGTAGCCTTCCAGCTGGACGCGCAGCTTGCGGAACGCGTGAAACAGCCGCGACTTGACCGTGCCCACAGGCACCCCCAGCGCTGTGGCACACTCGGTGTAGGTCAGCCCGTGTAGCTCATGGAGCACGACAATCTGGCGGTGCTCCTCGGTCAGCATGCCCAGCGCGGTCTCGAGGGTCTGAGCCAGCTCTTTGCGGGCAGCGGAGCGCTCAGGAGCATCGGTATCGGCGGCGGCCAGCGGGAGATCGTCGTAGGGGACGCTCTCTGGCTTCTGGCGGGCATGGTGTTTCAAGCAGTGGTTCATAGCAACCCGATAGATAAACGTCGAGAGGGCAGCGTCCCCCCGGAACTTGGGCAAGCTGGCGTGCAGCGCCACAAAGATCTCCTGGGTGAGATCGTCCGCATCGGCGTCGCAGCGGGCGTAGCGACGCGCGAGGCCACGAACCCGTCCACCGAACGTGTCCAGGAGCCAAGCAAACGCCGCCGTGTCCCCACGACGCAGTCCCGCGATCCAGCGGGCCTCCTCCGATTTCATCTTCGCCTCTTTTGTACCCGAAAAT
>NZ_CBAYMC010000237.1:0-6559 GCF_964826245.1 Armatimonas sp.
CCAGACAAAAGACTTGTGTCATCTGAATCTCGATGGTGACGGCATCGCCGCTTGTGCTGCTATGGCTTATACTCATGGTGAAACTCCTGGGGTAGGTTTGTTTGGACAACCTATTCTACTCCGGGAGCTTCAACCCATGACTGGAGTTATACCAAGCGATGCTCTCTCTTCCGCTCTACCCCGACTCTCCCACTGAGCGCACCCGCTGGATTCTGGCGCGACGTGGCCCTAAAAACAACCATCCCCCCCGACAACCTTACGGCAGCTTTGTCGAAGACGAGCCCGGCCCCGATGGTACGCTCTGGCGCTGTCACACGTTGCTGCTCACCAACCGGGAGTGCGCCTTCCGCTGCCTGATGTGCGACCTCTGGCAAGACACGCTCGACACGACCACCGAGAGCGGCGCGATTGCGGCACAAGTGAGTACCCTCCTCCCCAGCTCTCCTCCCAACCCTGGGAGGAGGGTCGCACTCAAACTCTACAACGCGGGGAGTTTTTTCGACCCGGGACAAGTTCCCGTCGAGGACTACGCAGCCATCGCCGACAAAGCGCGACACTTTGATCGGGTGATTGTGGAGAGCCACACGGCCTTTCTCAAAGGCAAGCTTGCGGAGCGGGTGCTAGCGTTTCGGGATGCCATCGCACCCGCAGCGCTCGAAGTGGCGATTGGGCTGGAGACCGTTCAGGAAGTGGCTCTCGAAAAACTCAACAAGCGCATGACGGTAGACGATTTCCGCCACGCCGCTGCCTTTCTTGCCCAGAATCAGATCGCGCTCCGGGTGTTTCTACTCGTCCGCCCCCCGTTTCTCACCGAGGAAGAGGGCGTGGAATGGGGCTGTCGCTCGCTGGACGTGGCCCATGCGTGCGGCGCGACATTTGCAGCGCTTCTTCCCACGCGCGCGGGCAATGGCGCACTCGAAGCCCTCGCCGAGCAGGGCCACTACGCTCCTCCAAAGCTTCAGAGTTTAGAGGCGTGCCTGCGCTACGGCCAGAGCCTAGAGGGCATGATGCGCGTCACCGCAGATCTGTGGGATATCGAGCCCTTTGTCAAAAACGACGACGACAGGGCCTGCGTGGCCCGAATTACGGAGCTAAACCACAACCGAGGACGAACCTAAAGCACGCGGCGCATGATGATGTCATTGATATTGGTGCGAACCACTGTGAAACCCAGACGCATGTAGAGCTGCTGGGCAGGATTCCCTGGGGTGACGCTGAGGCTAATCGCAGGGAAATGCCCACGAGCCTGCTCTAGGGTGATCTCTAGGAGCTTTGTCCCAATGCCACAGCTTCGCCACTCGGGATGCACGGAGATCGAAAGCTCGGGGGTGTGCTCATCCACAAAGCCATAGCCAGGAGCCTCTTTAGGGAAGAGCCGGAGCCAGGCCACGCCCATTGGGTACCTATTTTTCAGGAGGGCCACACTTCCCATATCGCCCCGTCGCTCTCCCCACCGCTCGGTATAGCGGGCAAACTCAGGTAGTGAGAGCAGGTCACGGGAGAGAGGAGTCTCCTGCGGGGAGACATAGAGCGACTGATAAAAAGCCTCGGGCAGGAGTCCTTTATCCGCTCTCGTGAGAGGACGGATAAGTAGATCATGAAATGATTCAAACATTCAGAAAAAACAATACATGCAAGCCTCGTGCCAGACTGTCACCAAAAGCCCGTATTTTTTGTTGGTGCCTTGCCAACTGTAGCGGAATCTCAGGTGGGAGGATGTCGCTGCGCAAAGCTGAGTAAACTCCTAAGCACAAGCAACTCAGGACGATTCAAGTGTAACCGCTCCAAGGGAGCCGGGGAGCAGTCATCGGGACTGAGGCAGTATTCACAGCATCCTTTTGCCCGCTCGCGAACCGCTTGACGGATTGCAGGTTGCTTGCGCGCTTCAGGCATAGGGATGGTGCCGGATTTCTAGGGCTTTCATCAGCTCAGGGAAGTGCAACCCTCGTTTTTGCGCCAGCTCTTCCAGTAGCTCTAGCCGCCGAACATTCCAGCCTTCGCTTTGTTGGGTAAGTGTCAGAAACTCCTGTCGCTCATCTTCAGTGAGCGTTTCGTCTTCAAGTTTTGTTGCGAGAGCTCGGTAGCGCTTCCAGAAGGTGCGCGGCAGCTCGTCGTTTAGTGCATCGAGTCGGGCTTGCTCCTGAACGCTTAAACGTACGCGCTGCGTGTCTGCAACCCCTTCCCGCTCCGCCATCTGTCGTAGTGCCAGCCCGAGCAGGCGTGACTTATTCAGCCCTGTCTTGCGGCTCAGAAGTGCGATCAGCCGCTCCTCATCTGTATCAGGGCGATAGGTGACAATAGCACGTGTACTAGGCATAAAGTGATTTTACCACTATATCTGAGTGCTATCACTTAGCCGTTATTCATGGGAAGTAAAATGTTGTTGAAATGAAAACGCACTTTCAGGATTTCCGTTTTTGGTTTTTGAGATATGCCCGAAGAAACTCCTCGGTTCGCTATAAATTTCAGATTCCTGACCCCGAACAGCCTATACCTCTTGAGGAACAAAAGCTGGGGCCAAGCGGCGTTTTGATGCCGTTTAAACCCACTCCGCTTGACTTCAAAGCCCTCCTAGATAGGCCTGTGGATGAGGTCACGACGATTGTAGGAACCTATGGAATGGGCGGGCCAGGTTTCTTTGGTCTGCGTCTTGGCGAGGAGTGGCTCGTCATTTCTATCTGGGGGGCTTCCGACTGGATACTTGTGGATGGCCGACTTGTACGTGATAGCTACTATGAAAGGAATGGCCGCGACACGCCATGGATTCACAAACAAGAAAACGGGCTGATGCCATATCTGCTTGGGGCTACGATTACGATGCTGGAGATTCAGAAGCACAGCCTCACGATTTGCTTTTCCAACGGAGCTGTCTTGGAGATCGACGATACGCCAGAGCGACGGTTCATTCATGAGGGCTCGAAACAGTCACGTAAGTTTCGGTGGGCGGATGACCTGCGGGATGCCGTTTTCCTTTCCCCAACGGCAGAGATTTGGGTCTAAGAGGGCTTCTCCCGCGATAGAATGAGCTCGGAGGATTTTTTATACCGTGCCTTTGAACTCGCGTAGTCGCATTATCACTGAGGGGGTGCAGCGCGCCCCGAACCGCTCCATGCTCCGTGCCGTTGGGTTTGGCGATGGGGATTTCCAGAAGCCCATTGTCGGGATCGCCAGCGCCCACTCGACCATCACGCCCTGTAACATGGGGATTCGTCCGCTCGCCGAACGTGCTGAGGCGGCGATTCGTGAGGCTGGGGGAATGCCGCAGACCTTTGGGACGATCACGGTTTCCGATGGCATCTCGATGGGGACGGAGGGCATGAAGTACAGCCTCGTCAGCCGCGAGGTGATCGCCGATAGTATCGAGACCGCCGTGATGGCGCAAAGCATGGACGCGGTGCTGACCATTGGCGGCTGCGACAAGAACATGCCCGGCGCGATGATCGGGATTGCGCGGATGAATATCCCAGCGATCTTTGTCTACGGCGGGACGATCAAGGCGGGAAAGTACCGTGGCCGCGATCTGAATATTGTCAGCGTCTTCGAGGCCGTGGGTGCGCACTCTGCCGACAAGATGGACGACGAAGAGCTGCGGGGGATTGAGTGTAACGCCATCCCCGGCGCAGGCTCGTGCGGCGGGATGTACACCGCCAACACCATGAGTAGCGCGATCGAGGCGATGGGCATGAGCCTGCCGCACAGCTCCACGATGGCCGCGATAGACCCTGAGAAGGCCGACAGCGCCGCTGAGAGTGGCCGCGTGCTGGTGGAAGCCATTAAAAAACAGCTTCTCCCGCGCCAGATCATGACCCGCAAGGCATTTGAGAACGCGATTGCGGTGGTGATGGCCACGGGCGGCTCGACCAACGCCGTCCTGCACCTGCTGGCGATTGCCCACGCCGCCGAGGTGCCGCTGACTATCGATGACTTCGAGGAGATCCGCCAGCGCATCCCTGTTCTGTGCGACCTCAAGCCGTCGGGCAAGTATTTAGCCAATGACTTCCACCATGTCGGTGGTGTGCCCCAGGTGATGAAGCTCCTTCTCAACGCGGGCCTGCTCCACGGCGAGTGCCTCACGATCACCGGCCAGACCATCGCCGAGAGCCTCGCTCATATCCCCGATGCACCGTCTGCGAATCAGGACATCATCCGCACGATAGACAAGCCGATCTACGCCCAGGGCCACCTCGCCATCCTGCACGGCAATCTCTCCCCCGAGGGCTGCGTCGCAAAAATTACCGGCGTCAAGTCCCCCAAGATCACCGGCCCGGCGCGCGTGTTTGAGAGCGAGGAAGAGACCCAAGCGGCGATTTTGGGCGGGAAGATCAACCCGGGCGATGTGCTGGTGATCCGCTACGAAGGCCCCAAGGGCGGCCCCGGCATGCGCGAGATGCTGGCCCCGACCTCAGCGATTATCGGCGCGGGCCTCGGTGACTCCGTCGGGCTGATCACCGACGGCAGATTTAGCGGTGGCACCTACGGCCTCGTTGTCGGCCATGTCGCCCCGGAAGCCGCCGTTGGCGGAACCATTGCCCTGGTAGAAGAGGGCGATAGCATCACCATCGATGCCACTACGCTCTCCCTCACGCTGAATGTGGACGATGCCGAGCTAGAGAAGCGCCGCGCCGCCTGGCAGCCACCCGCCCCGCGCTACACCCGCGGCGTCTTGGCGAAATACGCCAAGCTCGTCTCCACCGCCAGCGTCGGAGCCGTCACCGACTAAGCGCCGACGGATTAGCCGCCGATTTCAACCAGCGAACCAAATTACAGCCGTGTGATTCGTAGGGTGTATTGGGGCTGAAGTTCTCGGAGCTCCGCATTAACAGGGCAGCGGGAGTTGTCGCGAATCTTCTTGATTTAAAAACCTTCAGTTCTACAAAAAATGCCTGTTTTGTAGAACTGAAGGTTTTAAACTAAAATGAATGCTGAACTTTTGAATTATAGAGATTAAATGTTTAATGTTAGTACTGCGAGTATCTTAATAGAACTGGTATTTTAACGGTTGTGTGGAAATCGCCCCCTGCCAAATTCTAAGATGTGACACAGACACGCAAACTAGGACTGGGGCTGGCAGGTGGCTTGCTGGTGGGACTCACGGTTCTGCCACAGACGGGCTGGCTGCTCCGGGCACTGCTTCAGGGGATCGTCGCCGCTGCCCTTTGGCAGCCCGCTCCGCATCTGGCAGTGGCGGGTAGTGTCACCTCAGGCTCGCTCCTCCTCCTGGCGACCTGGGCACTTGTCGCCCTGGTAGGCACGACACTCTGTGGGGGGGTGGCTGGAGTGGTTCTCAGCCGCCCGTCGCTCTGGGCGGGCAAGAGTCCTCGTGTCTCCGTACAAGCCGCACTTCTGCTCTTGCTGGTGGGAAGTGCGGCGTGGTGGGGTGCAGGGGCGGCACAGCTCATCGGGGGAAGCCGACTGGAGGGGGGGCTTAGTGGTGTCTTACTTCTCTTCCCCCTTGCCGCAGGGATGCTGGCTCTCGTGGTCAAGGGGCGACGGCGCGGAGAAGCGCCCGCCACCAGTGTCCTGACCGGTCTTGCCGCACTCTCACTGCCGGTCGCCTTCTCTCTCTCTCTGCTCTGCACCTGCCTACTGCTGGTCGTCGCCCGCCCGTAACCAACCTGCGAAGCGGGCGAAGTTGCCCGAAAGTTTCGCCCGCTCTGCGACGGAAAGGGGGAGAAAATTATTCGGGATGATGCTTGAGTAACGCTACGATGACGGTCGGCAGGTAGAATGCAAGGTGGAGGTAGTTTTATGCAACTCAAAAACACGTCACAGGCCACACGGCGACGATTTTTCGCACTCAGTGGTGCGGGGCTGATTAGCCTCACCGCTCTTGGATGCAGTGGTTCTCAGTCTGGTCCCACACCAAATCCCACTGCTTCACCGACTCCCAACCCTAGTGCAACGCCAAGCCCTACCCCGACTCCGGCACCAAGTACCACCTACACGTTTTCTGTTCTGCCCGCCTCGGGAGGCCTTTCTTCCGGTGAGGCCCGTGGTGGCGCAGGAGCGCAGCAGGTCGGCAAGAGCTTCGGTAGCGGGATCATGGGGGAGCATGCGACCCTCTGGAACGGGGCGACAGGAGCTGTCGTGGATCTACATCCCGCAGGCAAGACCAGCTCCCGCGCCAATGCAAGTAGCGGCGATAAACAGGGGGGATCGGCAGTAAACTCGGTGACCCACGCAATGCTCTGGTCGGGCAGCGCCGCATCGGCACTCGATCTTCATCCTGGTGCAGGCACTTTCTCCGAGATCTTAGGAATGGGAGGCACTCAGCAGGTCGGCACTTTCAACTCCCATGCTGCGCTGTGGCAAGGAACGGCGGCCTCATTTGTTGATCTGGATACCGGCAACGGAGCCCTCAGCTCGCAGGCGTTTGATACGGATGGAGTGCATCAAGTGGGAATTGTCAAGAACTCTGCGGGAAAGAACCATGCAACGCTCTGGTCTGGAACTGCTGCTTCTGCCGTGGATCTACACCCGACGGCCCTCGTGGGCACGGCTGAGGCCGTGGAGTCTTTTGCGGAGGGCGTTCACGGAAGTCAGCAGGTCGGGGCGCTCT
>NZ_CBAYMC010000238.1:0-6504 GCF_964826245.1 Armatimonas sp.
TTCGCACCGAGGTCTTTTTTATTCCTGCTGATATCACCCTGACCCTCTACGGGGTCTTTGTCCCCAGCCAGACGACACCCCTCTTGGTCGTGGAGGGAGATGAGCGCCGCCTGACCCACCTGCCCGTTCAAATCGCCTTGGGGCTGATCGTCTTAGCCGTGACAGCGCTCTTCTTAGGAGGCTACTTTACGCTTCTCAGTGCAGGCTTACCTTCCTAGCCGCAGGTCTATCTTAAGAGTCGCGTAGCCATCGATCTGGAAGTGCTCCACGATCAGCTTGTGTTTCCCGCCTAGTGTGACAGGGATCGTGTAGAGGGTTGGCCCCTGGTACTTCCAGGCATTACTTAGAATCGGCTTGTCATCAAGAGAGAGGCGGCAGCCGTCGTCGGTGGTGATATCGAGAAGATACGCGCCGGCAGGAACCGTAAAGCTTCCCTCGGCGTAGGTGTAGAAGTGATCGCTAGGAATCCCTTGACCAAAAGAGCTGCCCGCGTAGTCGAGCCTGTCGCGTTTCTCGGTTTTAAGGGGCTTGACGAGAGCACGCACCTGATCCAGATGGCGCTCACTGGGGACGCTGTGGATATCGGCGGGGTTCTCAGCCTTGCTCCACGGGTAGAAGGTAACGTCCCAAGCAATGGGGGCAAAGAAGCGCGAGAAACCAAAGCGCACAGGCGTATTTTTCGGCGTGAGAGTCCCCCCGCTATCACGAGTCGCCTCGCCGAGATACTCCAGCTCCACTTTTGTCGTCCCCACGCGTCCCGCTTCGACACTTAGCCTTACTTCACCAGGGACACTCCCTGAGGTCTGAGAGAGCGTCGCGCCTTCGGCAGAGACCAAACGCCACTTTCCCTTTGGCCCGAGAATCTCATAGATCCCCTCGCCACGGGGCCAGAGAAGGGGGCGCTCAAAGTCGTAGGGGCCCCACTCGTCCACTAAAATATAGCGCCGCCCTCGGAGCGCATTTTTGGGCAGAAAGGGCATTGGTGCACCGGGAAGGGGAGCCGGAGCGATGATGCCCGGCACCGTTGCGGTTGGACTCCAGGGTAGCTGAAAGCGCTTCTGGTAGGCTTTCGTATCCGTCTCCGTGGCGACAATCGTATTGCCACTAGGCTGCATCACTGCCGCAAAGCGCGTGGTGTCGATGGTGTTTGCTTTCTCCCGGACACTGTCGGTGGCGCGAATATTCAGGGGCTTGGTGCAGCCAACAAAGCGATTGTGGGCGATATCGTAGTCCCGACTGGTGGTCTCATGTTTTCTGACATAGGCCCAGTTTGGATCTTGTGTGGCGTTCTTCCAGAGGTTGATCCCGGTCAGATCCCGGTGAAAGAGATTCTCGGAGATCACATTGTCGCGGCCATGCTCAATTGCGACTGCCTCTGCGTTGAAGCCAAAGACATTCCCGACAATCTTCGTGTCGTAGCTATAGCCGCCCCAGACCCCATGCCAGCACTCTAGAACGACGTTATTGACAAAGGCATTTCGGCTGAATGTCGCCTCGATCCCATTGGTCGGGGCGTGTGAAAAATCATTGCCATAGACTAAGTTATCGTCGCAGCCGCCGCGCCCGGTGTCCATCGTGGTCTGCCCGGCCCAGAGGAAGAAGCCATCGCCGCCGTGGGTTACGGAGTTATAGGCAAAGACATTCTCGCTGCTCTGCTCGTAGATCAGAATCCCCGCGGAGTCTTGGCCTCGGTTGTAGACGCCGTGGCTGTAGCCGCGCACGCACCAGTCTATTTTGTTCTGAAGAATCTTGTTATGGCTACTCCGGTACATCCCCAGCCCAATCGCCGAGAGAAAAGAAAAGTTGTTCTGCGCCACCAGCCCATGATTGCAGCGTGTCAGCATCAGCCCACACTGCCCACGCAGTGCCTTGCACTGGCGCACAGAAAAGCCATCACAGCCCACTAAATAGAGAGCCGCGCCGTAGCCGAGCCACTCGTCTTTCTCGTTCTGGTGAAAGCTCATCCAGTCTGCGCCGTCTTCTTTCTCCAGCGTACTGCCTAGGCGCTGCTTCCAGTTATCCGACGCGTCTAGATTCTCTAAGACCAGTCCTGGACAGTCTCGCGCCAGAACCCCGACTTTGTAGCCATGGACATTGAGGTTCTTGAGGGTGATGTTCTTGCCCGTCACCCGCACCCCAACTCCCGCGCGCTTGTCAGGCTCAATGCCCTGTGGCGTTCCACGCAGTGTCAAGCCGCCAAAGTCAACGACGATATCATTGCCCGTGATCGTGATGCCCTCGGGCAAGACAAACACACCCCGCTTGAGCTTAAGCGAGGTGGTGATGGTTTTAGGTAGCTGCATTTTATCTACTCAGCGAACGGATCTTCGAGGTCGTCGTCGGCGGGAGGTGGCGACGGGCGGCGCTGGGCTCCGGGGCGAGCGGCAGGAGCTGCTGCGGCAGGGCGAGCCGTGCTAGGAGCAGGCGCAGGGGTACGCGGAGCCGGTGCCGCGGAGCGCGGGGCCATCGGACGTGGGGCGGTGTCGCCGTCGGCGAAGAACTCATCCTCTTCTTCCGGCTGCTTGCCTTCCTCGCCTGGCTGCGACTCAACCTGCGAGAGATACATGATATGGGTCGGATGGTTCTCCGACTCACGGTACTTGTTTTTGAAGATTAGAATCTTCACCTGGGGTGAGAGCTTACCCGTGAGATAGGTGTTGCCGTCTTTGTCCTTGTTAGTCCACAGACCACCAAGCTTAATCATGTCAGATGCCATAGTTTGTTCCTTTGCCTATCTTTCTGATGGGCTAATAGCGGTAGTATCCGCCAAAGTTGAATTTTTTGAAATATCGAAATTATTTATGTTGAGCTGTGGATGATGTAGTTCCGCATGGCAGTTTGCACAGACCAGATCACATTTCGCTGCTTCTTGCTGGATCACCTCCAAAGTACGATTGGAAAGTGATCGTAGATCTAGCTGGAACAATTTGGTTGTTGGTTCACGATGATGAAACGAAAATGCTGCTAGGTTAGTGGCATAGCCGCATCGCATGCAGCAACCTCCAAAATCCAAGACGAGAGCTAGTTTACGCTGAAGCCCTCTGTCTTGTTGTGCAAGATAACTTTGATGAAACTTCCCTTTGCATTTACGTGAGCAAAAGGCTGATTGCCGACCTCTGAGAGGCAGGCTGCAAATTCGGCATACCATATTTAGTTTTGCAGTTTTTCGGTTCATCGGTTAGAATGTGTGAGCTTTCGGGCTTGTAGCTCAATGGTTAGAGCAGGGGACTCACGGAGAAGCAGGTTGGCTTGTGATGGTTCAACTCCATCTTCTCCGCAAGTAATCCCTTGGTTGGGGGTTCGAGTCCCTCCAGGCCCATATTTTTGTCTACTCCGAAGGGACTAGGCTACCCGGAAAGAGAGGTGGCTTCCTTCGATATCTTCCTCCCAGTGTGCCTCAACCGCAGTCACTTGCGCCTGTGTGGGGCCACGGTGTAGCTCGGCGAGGAGGGCTTGTAGGGGGGCGCGCTCCAGGGCTTCCGCTTCCACATGAACACTACCATCGGGGAGGTTCTTGACGTAGCCGCCTCCCACTCCCGTCAGACGTTGCGCGGTGTGGTGCACCCAGTAGCGAAAACCGACACCCTGGACGTTGCCTTGAATCTTGGCTTGTAAGCGAATCATGGTTCTTTCTATCCTCCAACGCGACGAGAGTGCGTCGCGAGATCATACACAAACTCCAGTGTCTGTGCCACTGGTTGGCCGGTTCTCAGAGCCGGCTGCCACTGCCACTGTCGCATCGCGGCGACAATCGCATCGTCAATTTCCTCATCCCCCGTGCCACGGGTAAGCGTGATATCTGCACTGCCTGTCGCGCTCACGATCACTTTCACTTTCACCGTCTTGGTGTAGGTGCGGCTGGCAATATCATCGGGGAGGAGTGGGTAGAAAAGTGCCTGGGGCTCCGCGTTGTGCGTTGGCCCAAACGCACGTGGCTTGAAGCTCGTGGGAACCGTCACCGTGGCCCGGGTAATCTTATCGCCCACCACAAGCTTCTCGACAATCTCTAGCCCACTGGTAACCCGACCAAAGAGGGTATAGCCATTTAAATCAAAGCCGGGGGCATCTTTTTTCAGGATATAAAACTGGCTTCCTGCCGAGTCTTTTTCCGGTCCGCGTGCCATCCCAATCACCCCCTTCAGGTTCTTGAGGCCACGGTTCTGCTCAAAGGAAATGGTGTAGCCAGGGCCACCTGCGCCAGTGCCCAGTGGGTCGCCGCCCTGCACCAGATCGCCCTCGACACGATGGAAGATCAGACCATCATAGAAGCCACGCTGTATCAGACTGATAAAGTTGGAGACCGCAATCGGGGCCTCGGTGGGCTCAAGTTCGAGCACGACTGTTCCCTTTGATGTCTCTACAGTTGCGATTGGTCGCTCCTGCTGTTTCTTGGGCTTTTGTGGCTTGGGTTGCTTGGGCTTCTCTTCTTTTTTGGGCTTAGCCACAGGCGGTTTGTTAGCCGGAGGTGGGGCCTGCGCGGGGGGCTGCCCCATGAGCAGTAGTGTGGCGAGTATAGCAAGCATGGTGTGTGGTTACTCCTGAACCGTGACTTTCATCATTTTATCTCCGATTTTGATCCGCTCCGCTGCATCTTGACCATTGACCACCTGGCCAAAGATCGTGTACTTGCTCATGCCATCGGCTTCTTTCTCATCCAGGTTGGGGGCAGGCTTCCCGATCACCACGTAGAACTGGCTGCCAGCCGTGTCGCGGCCCGCATTTGCCATCGCGACCGCGCCACGGTTGTGCTTCAGAGGGCCATTTTTCTCGTTGGGAATACTCCAGCCAGGGCCACCGCTACCATTGCCTTTAGGGTCACCGCCCTGGATCACGAAATTAGGCTCCACTCGGTGGAAGGTCAGGCCATTGTAGAAGCCCTTCTTGACGAGCTTAATAAAATTGGCGCACGTCTTCGGAGTTATTTCGGGGTAGAGGACAAATTTAATCACGCCCTTTGTGGTCTCCATCACCACCAAGGGACGGCGAGTTTTCTTGGGTTGCATATGCTCTATTGTACCTGCCGCTTTAGAGTTGGCGCACGTCTGCCAAGTTACGTCTTTCTGTGAGTCTGATCGGTATAATAAGCGCATGAGTACCATGATGGCTAGCCCACCTGCCTTCGAACCACCGCGTCGGCTCCTGCTGACACGGGCTCATGTGGCCGTTTTATTGAATGCAGGGCTATTAGAGGAGGCACGGTATGAGCTTCTCAAGGGTGCACTGGTGGAGAAGCTGCCGCAGAACAAGCCTCATGTTGTTAGTTGTCGCCGCGTGACCCATGCGTTGGAAGACTGCTTCGGACGCGAGAGGGTTGGAGCCCAGGCTCCGATTATGCTAGACGAGATCAATGAACCCGAACCCGATGCCTACGTGACTCGTCTCCCTCTGGAGGACTACCCCGATAATCCTACGGCTCGCGATGTGGTTCTTGTTGTGGATGTCAATGCTCTATCTGGCATTGAGAACAGCACACTAAATGTCCGCGATTTGTTGCCTTAGGAGGAAAGTATGAAGCTGCCACTGCCTGAGTCGTTCCCCTCGTTTCGGGATTTCTATGCCTTTGAGGCGCACGTGAAAAACGCCCGCAAGAAGCGTGGCCTGGAGATGATCCCCGAGTGGTACGATGCGCCGGTTTTCTACTTCTCCAACACGGCTTGCATTGTCGGGGAGGGTGCGGAGATCAAAAAGCCTGCTGAGACCCGTGAGCTGGACTACGAGCTGGAGTGGGCCGTGGTGATTGGAAAAGAGGGCGGCGATATCGCCGTCGCCGATGCCGACAGCTATATCCTAGGCTTCACGATCCTCAACGACTGGAGCATGCGCGATGTCCAGCGCCACGAGATGCGCGTCGGGCTTGGCCCCGCAAAAGGCAAGGACTTCGCCACCAGTGTCGGGCCGCACTTGGTCACGCCCGACGAGCTCGAAGACCGCGTTCTGCCTGATCGTTCACGCGGCAAGCGCTATGATTTAGAGATGGCGGTGTTTGTCAATGGCGTCCGGCGTGGTGGGGGCAATACCCGCGACATGAACTGGACGTTTGCCGAGCTTATCGCCGCCGCCAGCCGTAACACGACTCTTAAACCCGGTGATCTGATCGGCTCAGGCACAGTGGGCACGGGCTGCATCACCGAGTTCGCCGAGGGAGTCTGGCCGTGGCTGGAAGTGGGGGACACCGTGCGCCTCGAAGTCGAGCGGCTGGGTGTTCTAGAGAATTACATCGTCTAAACTCATGCGCCGTCTTTTCTGCCTGCTCCTCGCCCTCGTCCAGGTACTCCCCAGCTTCGGGGCCATCGCGCCCCGCTTCCGCCAGCCGCTTGGGATGACGAGCGCGAACCACGAGTACCTGGTGGACACGAGCCAGCCCTACGCCGAAGTCATCGAGGAGAAAGCATGGGTGGTCACTGCGTCGGGCACGCAGGTAGGCGACTCGCTGATCTACCGCTACGACATCGGGCTGGATCGTCTGCACTACTTCAAGTACCAGATGCCCATTGGCGGCCCGTC
>NZ_CBAYMC010000239.1:0-6481 GCF_964826245.1 Armatimonas sp.
CACCCGCCCGCTCCGCGATGATTTAGCGCCCGACCCGCAGCTCCCCGACGACACCCGCCTCTGGGCCGCCCTCGTCACGGCATCCGGCGGCCTCTGGGGCGGCTGCGTCTATGACACCGAGAGCATCCTCGCCAAGCTGAGATAAAATATCCGCATGAGCCTGACAATTTCTCTGCCACCGGATATCGCTCGTCGCATTGCCGATGAGGCGGCTCGTGAAGGGCTGGATGCACCATCACTGGTGCTTAAGATCCTGCTGACATCACCCGGGGGCTCAGGGATGAGCGAGTGCGAGGCGGAGCTGGTTGCACAAATCCATCGCTTGAGTGCGCCCAAGTCGCTGAGTGAGCAGCGGCGCTACCAAAAGCTCCGCAGAAAAAACCAGGCGGGTGCACTTACGGAGGCAGAACGTGAGCAGCTTTTTGCCCTCATCGACACCGATGAGCTTCGGGCAGCAGAGCGACTGGAGTACCTTGGCGAACTGGCACAGCTACGGGGCGTTCCGGTACGCGAGGTCATGAAGTCCCTGGGCCTGCGAGTGCCCGGTGTTGCCTAGTCAATGGCCCGACGGAGACGCCCCACACAGCGGCAGCGGGAGATTATCACAGAGCGTGCCGAGGCATGTTGTGAGTACTGCAAAACGCCTCTTGTTCTCGCCAATGTTGAGAACTTTGAGCTAGAGCATATTGAGCCTGTCGTTTCGGGTGGCTTAACCGTACTGGAGAACCTGGCGCTCTCCTGCCCCGGCTGCAACGATATCAAGCAGGTGTAAACACAAGCCCTTGATCCTGAATCGGGCGTGTCCGTTGCGCTTTTTCATCCACGTCAGCAGCTCTGGGAGGAGCACTTTACCTGGAGTGTAGATGGGCAGATGATCCAGGGCAAGACTCCCTGCGGTCGTGCCACCATCGTGGCACTACGACTCAATCGCATCGGACTCGTCAATCTACGACGTGCGCAGTGGGCACTGGGAATCCATCCGCTCTAGGAGAAGCAGGGCTGTTCGCCTTACTCTGGGAGGAGTTTCTGGACGCCGTTGTTCCGCGCCATCGCTTGAACCAGCGCTTTCTAAATGCTGTAGGCCACATGAAAAAGGCACTTCTCTTCGAGGCAATGAAATGTGAATGCCGCTTCTGCTACCCATAAACGGTGAGGTCGGGCTCTTGGATAGCCTGCTTAAGCTTCTCGACGCAGTCACTGAAGTGGGTGATGCGGTTGCGGCCCCAGCGCTTGGAGTGGTAGAGCGCTTTATCTGCTTCGTCAATGAGCTGTTGCTCGCTCTGTGTACCTGGCCAGAGGGTGGAGATGCCCACACTGATGGTGACAGCACGCTTGGGCCAGGGAGCTTGCTCGATGAGGGTACGGAAGCGCTCGGCGATTGCGCAAGCCCCTTCGTAGTCTGTATGCGGGAGAATGATCGCAAACTCCTCTCCCCCATAGCGAGCCACACAGTCCGTACGGCGAGCGGTGTCTTGGAGAACCTGAGCGATCTGCTTGAGAACCATATCTCCTGCGGGGTGCCCGTAGGTGTCGTTGTAGCGCTTGAAGTAGTCTACATCCAGTAAGATCACAGAAAGTGGGACATGGTAGCGTATACTCTGGTGGTAATGCACCGTCAGGTCTTCCCGGAGCTTGCGGTGGTTCTTCAGCCCCGTCAGGCCGTCCACGGTTGCTTGTGCGGCCAACGTACGATTGATCTTCGCTAGCTCCTCTTGCCGTCGTTCAAGCTGCTGATAAAGATCGTTGAGCTCGTCAAGCTGCTTTTGGGCCATGTGCTCATAGTTACACCGCTCCGTAATATCGTCGAAGGTAGCAACGACGGCGTAGGGAGTATCTTCACCAAGACGAAAAAGCGGAGCTGAGTTGATGGAGATCCAGGTCAGCTCATCATTGGGTTTATGCACTCCCATGATCACATCTTGCTGAGGGATTCCCTGCTGGAGAGTCACCATAGCAGGGTGCTCTTCACCTGGAAACGGGGTTCCGTCCTCACGAACCGCACGCCAGCAAGGATCACACGAGGTCTTTCCCATCATCTGGTCACGTGTCAAGCCCAAGACTTCCTCGGCACGGGGATTGCAGATCACGATCTCTCCATTCTTCTCTTGCACCACGAGGCCATCGTGGATAGCCTGTAGTATGGCAAGGTGGAAGCGCTCGTCCGCTTCCAGAGCCGTCCTCATGTGTGTTTGGAGCTCAATCTGCGTCATGACCTGTCGGGCCAGAGCTTTCAGGGCCGCAAGCTGCTCAAGGCTGAGTGTGCGAGGCGTGCGGTCAATCACGCAGAGAGTTCCCAAAGCGTATCCCTGCGTGGTGACAAGAGGTGCCCCTGCATAGAAACGAATCCTTGGCTCACGAGTCACTAAGGGATTATCCACGAAGCGTGGATCGTCTAAGGTATCTGGCACTACCATTACTTCGTCGGGCTGGAGAAGAGCATGGGCGCAGAAAGCCCACTCACGCGGTGTCTCGCTCACCCCTAGGCCATGACAAGACTTGAACCACTGACGGGTCTCATCGACGAGGCTTATCAGGCTGATGGGAGTATTGCAGATCAGCGCCGCCAGCCCCGTGATATCGTCGTACGCGGACTCAGAAGGCGTGTCTAGGAGATGCTGATTTTTGAGCGCCAAGAGGCGTGCTGTCTCGTTACTAGACTCCATAAAATTCATTTTACGATCTCCACCTCGAAGAAAAAAGCAATGATAAGTCTAGAGGGGCGAGGAGATATATCATCTCATTACTGCTTTTAGTGTCGGAGCAATCTCGCATTTTTTACAGAGTTCATCGAAAGAAAAATCTTCGCTCTCCAGCTACAATAGAGCCCTATGACGGAGAAAGAACAACGGATTGAGGCCCTGCGCGAAGAGGCCCATAACTGCCAGGGCTGTGGGCTGTGGGAGACGCGCACCAATGTGGTCTTTGGCGAGGGCAACCCCAATAGCCCGCTGGTATTGGTCGGGGAGGGGCCGGGCGAGACAGAAGACAAGACAGGCCGTCCGTTTGTCGGTCGCGCAGGTCAGCTTCTGGACGAGTGCCTCTACGCCTGCGGGATCACGCGCAAGCATATCTTTATCACCAATGTCGTCCGCTGCCGCCCGACTCTTATCGGAGAGACAGGCCGCCTGCAAAACCGCCCGCCCACCGCCGATGAAGCCAGCGCCTGCGTGACAGGCTGGCTGGAGCCGATTTTAGGCACGGTGCAGCCCCTCGTCATCCTCTGCCTCGGTGGCCCCTCCGCGAGCATGGTGATCAAGCGCGGCTTCAAGATCACCAGCGAGCGCGGCCAGTTTTTCGAGAGCCGGTACGCTCCCTACGCCATCGCCGCTCTCCATCCTGCCTACATTCTCCGCCAAGAAGGAGCCGCCTACGACCACGCCCGCGAGCTACTGATTGCAGACATCGAAGCCGCCCGAAAGAAAGTCGTCGAGGCAAAGAAAGAGCCCCCGAGGACATTGTTCTAGCGACCAGGGGCGCGGCCCCAGAGGCGGACGAAGCCACAGTTTTTGGACTCGGGGTTGTGCGACCAAGTCTGGGGCGAGGAGACGATGACTTTATAGGTTCCTGCGGGGATCACGGCGTTGGGCTGGACGCGCCAGTAGACATTGAGGGCACCACCCTGCCCCGATGAACTCGTGGCGCTCCAAGGGCCGTAGGTCTTGCCGCTCGACTTCTCCACCAAAGCAATCGTCCCCGGCGCGGCACCACGCCCTCCATTCCAGTGATAGGTCTCGATCCGGGTGATATTGACCGCCTGAGGAAACGTCAGCCAGAGCGTCCCTGTTGGCCCATTCAGAACTCCCCCAATATTGTTGTTGTCGTAGAGTGCGACCTCGGGCGCAGGTGCTGGCACGGGGTTTAACGACGGTGTCGAGTTCTCACGGAGAGTGCTGGGCACGTAGCTCTTGCCAGCCCCCGACAGAGTGGCCCGCGGTCGCGCCGTGTCGGTCTCAAGACGCTCGCCGGTTGCGACACGTGCTGTGTAGCGCGAGGCAGTACGCTCGTCGCGATCCATCCCGTGTGCGATTATAACCTCAACCGGCCCGGAGCTGGTAGCACTGAGGCGAAGCTGAAGGCGCTTGGTCGGATCGAACCGCACCAGGCTCCACCAATCGCCAGGCGCTTTCTGAATCCGCTCTACCGTCGCCCCGCCGATCTCCCCGACATAGCCACGCTCTGTGTAGCCGACGGTCTTTCCCGCACTGTCCACCAGCGCCACATTCACCGGACAGTTAACAATCGCCACTCCGGTGAGCTTGCGCTGCTTGAAGCCATTACGGATAAGAAGTGTCCGAAGGTTGGGATCCTGGACACTCTTGAGCTTCTCTTTATCCACCTGTGGCAGCTCCGAGACCCACTTTCGCTCGTCGTCGCTGAGCGAGCGCTGGCTAGGATTGACATAGTTGCCCCCCACGGTCGGGTACTCGGGCTTGCCATCGTAGGCACTACTGCCGCGAATTCCCCAGTAGCTCCCGTAGCTGTGGATCTGCGCCCACTCCGCCGTGGTATATGACTTGGGAGTCTGGGTCATCCAAGGATCCAGCACGATGCCATCGGTGATCCAGTCACTGCCCTTGGGATAGATCACCACCGCCTGGTGAGGAAAGAGCGTCCAGAGCATCCCCGGAGCCTCCACGGGCCCGTAGTCAAAGCCATCGAGCAGAGCACGGATCTTTGGGTCGGGGCTCCACTTGATCGAGTCGAGCAGCGCCAGAACCCGCGCCTGATAGGCTCCACAGACCCAGTTGTCAAAGCGCGATGTGAAGGGAATCGAGCTGGCAATATTGGTGAGATTGCCGCCCAGCCCTGTGTAGCCCTTAGGAATCTCCGACAGATAGCGGTTCAGGATCGCATTGAGCCGTGCATTAGCGCTCAGCGGCGGGGAAGTCGGCTTAGTATCGACAACATCGGGCTTCTTTGTTCCCAGAAACGCCGAGACCTCCAGGCCACGGGTTCCGACATTATAAGAGCCCGTCATGGAGATGCGGACGCTTCCCTTCTGAGTCACTGCCCCAATTGGTGCCGTCAGATCAAAATCAGTGCTCTCGCCCGCCTTGATGTACTTTCGGAAGGTCTTCACCTCACCACTGGCTTGTACGGTGACAATCACATCGGCTCCAAAGCCTCCTGTCATGGTTGCTTTGCCCGTCACTCTCAGCGCTCCATTACCCAGAGCGCCTTCGAGTGCCCGACGCGTGGTAAAACCAGGCGTATCTGTCACCTTGCTAATAAATGCCCCTGAGATGGAGTACGTGATCTGCATCCCATTGAACGGCTCAGCAGGATAGACTCCTGCCGTCTGAACTAAATTTAGAACATGGCCTCGCATAAAGTGCCCCCTTACTACAGACTTGTTATAAGTGTTTTTCCGGGGGATTTCCTCAGCTATTTAGCCGATTCTCTGTTAATCCGGTGTGCTGATCGCGGTGCTGCCAGGCCCAGATTTTTTGATCACTTGCTTTGTCCCAGATTCGTCAGGCTTCTTCGTGCCTCCGGGTGCGGGGGCCATGAACCGAAGCACAGCACTGGTTTCCCAGCTCTTCAAAGAAGGCATCGCTGGTCGTGCCTTTTTGAATGGCTTGTCTTTTCGGCTTATATTCTTGCTTCCTCTTAGGATAGAGCATGGGACACGCCAAAAAGAATACAGTGCGGAAAGAAATTTTTACGCCGAGGCAGCTTGCTGGAGGGCATGCACCGACGGCGTGCGCTTAAGCTGGTGGGTGTAAAAGCAGATATCACGGGCGAGGACCTCGAAGCGTGGGTTGAAGCCGCCCCACAGTAGTTCTACACCAGCACGAGAGAGCTCCCAGCCCTGCACAACCGTCCGGTAGAGCGCAACAATCGCTCCCGAACGGTCACAGTCCTGGCAGCAGTGGAGATAAGTTGGGGCAGCACAAAGGAGTGTTAGGAGCCGCTCGACCGTGGGAAAGTCCGGGAGTTCTTCATCCATTGACACCAAGATATAGTCTAGTCCGATTTCCTGACAGAGTGTCGCCTCATTCCCCATGATCTCAAAAGACTGGCGCAGGTCCACGATTTGCTGAATCCCTCGTGCCTTGAGAACCTGAAGCTGAGCCTTGGAGGGGACTCCTCCATAAAAAAGATCCTCGGCGACCTGTCGAACTCGCACAGAGCGCCGTACTTTTATTCGTAAGAGCATCGCCGCCATGGGGCTGGCAAAGAGTGAGCACACCTTCTTCATAACATCCCAACTTCCAAGTTTGCATCGTTGCGCTTCTTGCGATTCCTGTAGAGATCAGGGGATGCTTATACCACTTCTTGTGGTAATTTAAACTAATTTTGTTGGTAACATTCTTGGTTTAAGATGCAACAAAAACTAGACTACTCATCATTAACGAGTAGTCTTACCAGTTTAAGCTTAATTTAGTATTATCGCTGTCACGGAGGCGGCGGGAACTTCTAAGCGAAGCGTGTTGCTCGAGAGGATTGCTCCAACCAGAGGCTGTGGTGCAACGGTATG
>NZ_CBAYMC010000240.1:0-6466 GCF_964826245.1 Armatimonas sp.
GAGCCGCGAGTTTGCCTGGCGTCTTGTGCCCACTTGGGCCAAGCCTGCGAGCCTGCCCATCAAGAACGGCCATGGGCTGGTCTTTGATAAGAGCGGCTATCTCTACCTGCTCACCGATCATGCCGATGCCAACTTGCTGGTCTTTGACCCGGCGACAGGTAGGGTCGTGCACCAGAAGAATCTCGGGCTAACCGGCGGGCATGGGCTCTCGATTGTCGAGGAAAGTCGTCGCCAAGTGCTGTACTTAACCTGCCTGAACACGCACCGGGTGCTCAAGACCACGCTCCAGGGAGACGTCCTCGCGGAGTGGGGCTGGCCAAAAGAAACCGGCAAGTACAAGAGCGCCGATGAGTACAAGCCGTCGTGGACCCTGCACCTGCCGGATGGCTCGTTCTGCGTTTTAGATGGCTACGGCAAGGACTACGTGATCCGCTACGGCGTCAATGGAAACTACGCGGGCTACTTCGGTGGCAACGAAGGCGGGATTCCACACTGGGGGCCACACGGCGGCTACGTGGACAAAGACACGCTTCTGATCGCCATGAGCGACCAGCGCAGTATCGCCCGCTGGAGCAAAGCGGGCAAGAAGCTCCAAGAGTGGACGCTTCCCGGCTCCGACCCGCGCATGTTGCGTCCGTGGAATAGCCCCCAAGGCAAGCTCTGGATCGTCGGGCATCTGGGCGGCAAGTGGCCGCAGGATCGCAATGTCCCCGGCTACGTCTCCGTGCTCGACAGCAACTTCAAAGTCATCGCTAATGTCGGCGGCAGCAAGCCCGAGTACGACAAAAGCGGCAAGCTCAAGCCCATGGAGACCCTGCCCGACACCCCATTTCGCCGCCCCCACGACGCCCTAATCGGCCCCGACGGAAGCCTCTATGTCGGGCAGTTCGACTCGGGCGACCAACCCCTTCTCAAACTGGAGAGAGTATGAACCCGGAATTTGAACGCGATCTCGGCATCACCCGCCGACAGTTTTTTGGCAAGAGCGCCACGGGAATCGGCATGGCCGCGCTCGCCAGCCTTCTCGGCGAAGAAACCGCCCAAGCCCAAAACTCCCCCTCCTCCCGGGGTCGGGAGGAGGGGGCTGAGGGGAGGAGGGAAAACGGGAGGAGAGAAAACGGGAGGAGGGCTGCCAAGCGCGTGGTCGTCCTCTGGCAGGGTGGCGCACCATCACACGTCGATCTTTTTGACTACAAACCGGGATTGGAGAAGCTGCGCGGGACGAACCTGCCGGACTCGGTGCGCAAGGGGACTCGCCTCTCGACCATGACCAGCGGGCTCACCAAGTTCCCGATCCTGCCATCCATCAAGCCCTTTAAAGCCTACGGTAAGTCCGGGATGATGCTCTCGGAGCTGCTGCCGCACATCGGAAGCATGGCAGATGAGCTGTGCCTGATCAACTCCATGCACACCGAGGCCGTCAATCATGCGCCGGGCGTGACGTTTCTGCTCACGGGCTCACAAGTTCCCGGAAGGCCGAGCATGGGCGCGTGGGCGACCTATGGCCTCGGGAGCATGACCAAAGACCTGCCCTCGTTTGTCGTGATGACCTCCACAGATCGGGGGCGCACGTGCGGGCAGCTTTTCTTTGACTACTACTGGGGCAGTGGATTCCTGCCGAGCAAGTTCCAGGGCGTGCGCTTTCGCAGCGAGGGCGAGCCGGTGCTCTATCTCAAAAATCCCGAAGGCCTCACCGATGGCTTGCGGCGGCGGCAGCTCGACGATATTGCGGCGCTCAATGCCCAGCACTTAAGTGAATACGGCGACCCGGAGATCGAGACGCGCATCTCGCAGTACGAGCTTGCCTACAAGATGCAGATGTCGGTGCCGGACTTGCTGGACATTGACAAAGAGCCCGCCCATATCCTAGAGCGCTACGGCCCCGATGTAAAGCGTCCGGGAAGCTACGCCAAGAACTGCCTGCTCGCCCGCCGCTTGCTCGAAAAAGGCGTCCGCTTTGTCCAGCTCATGCACTCGGGCTGGGATCAGCATGGGAACCTCCCCACCCAGCTTGCGGAGCAGTGCAAGGACACCGATCAGCCGTCGGCGGCGCTGATAATGGACTTGAAAGAGCGTGGGCTTTTAGACGACACCATTGTCCTGTGGGCCAGCGAGTTTGGGCGCACCCCGTTTGTGCAGGGCGACATGACCAAGCCGACCTATGGCCGCGATCACTTGGGCTCCGTCTACAGCATGTGGGCATGCGGCGGCGGCTTCAAAGGCGGCTACGTCCACGGAGCCAGCGACGACTTCGCCTACAACCCGGTCAAAGACCCCATGGACGGCCACGATCTGCAGGCGACCATCCTGCACCAGCTCGGGATAGACCACACCAAGCTCACCTATAAGTTCCAAGGCCGCGACTTCCGCCTAACCGATGTCTTTGGCACTGTCCAGAAGAAGCTTATTGTGTAGCCGGGTACAATCTTTTCCATGAAACGCTTCACTCTCTCTCTGGCGCTTACGATTGCGCTGGGCTCGCTTGCCTCGGCGCAGACTTTCTCGCCGGACTCTGTCAAGAACCATGTGACCTACTTGGCCTCCGATGCGCTCGCGGGACGCGGCTCGGGGACGCGTGGAAACGAGGCGGCGGCGAAGTATATCGCGGAGCAGTTTAAGAAGGCGGGCCTGAAACCGGCAGGCACAAAGGGGTATCTCCAACCGTTTTCGTTCCCCGCAGGTGTCGCGCAGGGCAGCAAGAACCGGCTCCAAGTCAGCGGCTTTGGGCGCTACGCCGCGGGGCAGACCTTCGAGCCCTCGCCGCTGTCTACTTCGACGGCGGGTGAGGTCAGCAGCGAGCTGGTCTTTGTGGGCGAGGGGCTGGAGTACTCCCAAGACGTGAAGGGCAAGCTTGTCGTCGCCAGCGCCGAAGGCACAGGTGGGGTTCGCAAGAAAGCGATTGTCGCACGGGAGAAAGGCGCGGCGGGACTGATTGTCGCCTCTGCAGAAGACGCGGCGCTGCGCTTTGAAGAAGGCGATGGCACCGATGCGGGCCTGCCGATTGCAATAGTCCGAAAGAGCGTGGTCGAGGCTTGGAAGGCAAAGGACGGGCCACTCACAGCGACCCTCCAGACCGAGGTGAAGAAGCAAAGCAAGACGAGCGCCAATATTCTGGGGCTCTTGGAAGGCTCCGACCCGGTACTAAAAAGTGAGGTTCTGGTGATCGGGGCGCACATGGATCATCTCGGCATGGGTGGGACGCACTCACTGGCGGAGAGCAAGGCTCCCGCGATCCACCACGGCGCGGACGACAACGCTTCCGGGACGGCGGGGGTTTTAGAGCTGGCGGCGTACTTTGCCAAGAACCCACCCAAGCGCTCGATCTTGTTCCTGTGCTTCTCCGGCGAGGAGCTAGGCCTGCTCGGGAGCGCCCACTATGTCAAGGTCCCCACCCAGCCTCTTGATAAAACGGTCGCCATGATCAATATGGACATGATCGGGCGGCTGGATGGTGATAAGCTCATCGCGGTGGGCAGC
This sequence comes from Armatimonas sp., assembly GCF_964826245.1. NCBI lineage: Bacteria > Bacillati > Armatimonadota > Armatimonadia > Armatimonadales > Armatimonadaceae > Armatimonas > Armatimonas sp. The sequence goes on from NZ_CBAYMC010000240.1 coordinate 3,478, forward strand.
GGGACATCGCCGGATTGGAATCCCCTGCTGGATAGGCTCAATGCGGAGGCGAAGTTCTCCCTCTCCCGCTCCGAGTCTGGGTTTGGCTCTTCGGACCAGCAGTCGTTCTACAACGCTAAGATTCCCGTCCTGTTCTTCTTCACCGGCCTCCACGGCGACTACCACCGCCCAACCGATACCGCCGATAAAATCAACTACGCCGGTGAGGCTAAAGTGCTCGCACTCGTCGCCCGTGCCGCACAGTCCATCGCCGATGCCCCGACGCGGCCTGGCTTTACACAGATCACCGTCGTGCAGGAACAGCCCGCTCGCTTCCGTGTCTCGCTCGGCTCGATTCCGGGCTATGGATTTGAGGGCGAGGGCGTGCTCCTCGATGGCGTTCGTCCGGGCTCCCCAGCGGAGAAAGCAGGAATGCAGAAGGGCGATATTATTGTCAAGTTTGGCGCTCGTACCATCAAGAACGTCCAAGAGTACACGCTGGCGTTGGGCGACTACAAGCCCGGCGATGTCGTGGAGATTGTGATCAAGCGCGGCGACCAAACCCTCACCGTAAAAGCCACGCTCGCGGCTTCGAGCCGGTAGTCCCTCAGTAAAAAATAGGCGAGCCTACAAAATCAAATGGCTGGGCTGGAGCGAGCCATCGCGCGTCGCACGGAGCCCGCCGATTTAGCTACGACCCGCGGCGCCCGGTTCTAGAAGCTGCTCTCACGAGAGCTTCGGGCACAGCTTGCCGTTGTCTTTCAGGAAACGGTTCTCTTGCGCGGTGGTATAAGCCGCGTTTTTCGGGTGGAAAACCGCACCCTTCACCCCAGTGTCCCAGAGCTTGTCTGAGAGAACGCCCTCCTGAGGAGTGCCCCAGTACGTGACAGTGCAAGCAGATCGGCGAGCTCAGGGGAGAGCGCGTTTACCTTGGCAATCAGAGAGTTGCTCCACCCCATGATCGCCACGGGGCGACGGCCAAGAAGCGCGGCGAGAACAAAATTTGCCACACGCTCAGGGGCAACTGGAGGGGCTCCCAGCTGCTGCCAGAGCTCCGCGTAGGGGCGCTCCGCCTCGGTATCGGCAGGCGCGGGGCAGATAAAACAGAGCCGCAGGTCACGCTCCTCTAGGGTGAGCTCCCGGTTTATCGCCTCACAGAATGCAGCGATACCCGCACGCGATGCCACATCGGCGGAGTAGTACGGGAGGCCCAAGCGCCCATCTGCAAACCCTCCCAGGATCGCTACGGCACCACCTTCTTTGAGGGTCGGGAGGAACGCACGTGTCAGAAGCATGGGGCCAACGAGGTTCACCGTGACCTCCTCGGTTAGCTCATCCGGTGTGTGGGCAGCCAGCTCTTTGCGAATGTCTTGGCCTGCTGCACAGATCAAAATGTCCAACGCCCCCACCTGCGCCGCAACCGTCTCAAGTTCCGCGGAGTCGGTTAAGTCAATCGTGTGTGCTTCGAGAGTAATCTCCGGCAGAGCGGCTGCCAGACGCGTTTTATTGCGAACCAGGGCGACCACCTCGGCCCCCTCACGATGGAGCGCTCGCACCACCGCTGAGCCAAGTCCCCCACTTGCGCCGAGTACCGCCACGCGCTTGCCCGCAAAGCTCTTTCCCGTGGTCACCTTGGGCATCCGGAAGCGGGCAATCACCTCGGGGCCTAAGATCGCCCCACCTCCCCAGAACATCACCTCCGCAAGAAGCGCCAGCCCTCCTCCCACCAACGTACGCTGCGCCAACGGAAGCGGTAAGAACGGTGCCAGAAAGAGCCCAAACCAGACCGGGAACGAGCCAATCATGAGCCACAGCGCGACTTTCTTGAGCGCTTTGTTAGGCTTCTTCATGGCTTCCTCCTCCCAGCTCGATCAGCCGCGCCAGAACCTGCGCGCGCAGCACGCCGCTTGGCGGTGCGAGCTCCATAAGATCCGCAAGCCAGATCCCATCGGCGGCCAGCCGTACGATATGGGCATTCACTCCCGGCAAGCCATCGCTCTCCAGCGCGGTGACCCACGCCGCGTAGCGCGCCCGAAGCGGTGCCAGCAGGTTGGGGTCGAGCGCCACCCCCGCAAGCAGCCCCGCCGTAATCCCATCGGCCTCGCTCTGCCCTTCGGGCGCTACCGATGCACGAAGATACGCCCGTGCCCAAGCCCCCGGTGCAGCGCTGTCTTGCACCAGGCACTCCTGATGCCCCGTCTCAAATCCATCAATCAGTGCCTCTACGAGCGCTGCTACCAGTGCTTCTTTAGTAGGAAAGTGATAGAGCAGCCCTCCCTTACTCACCCCCGCCTCCGCCGCCACCGCCTCCAGCGTCAGCGCAGAGTACCCCTCGCGCCGAACAAGCTGGCCTGCCACCTGAAGAAGTACACTTCGTTTGCTATTTGCTCTTGCCATGTTTTTACTATACCGTCCAGACGGTATATCTGTCAAGATAAAAGCCACAGCCCCACCCCACCCCTACCTTGACAGCGCTTTCAGAGAGCTTGCACAATGAGTATGGAGGTTCGAAAATGACAACGGAAGATGCAACACTGGCCGATGCTCTGAAGGCGATGGCCGATCCTGATCCGAAAGTCCGAGCGCAGGCCACGGGGCTGCTGGACCACTTGGCGACGGAGGCGTGTGTGGCCCCGCTCACCAAAGCCCTCTCAGATCCGTCGGCGCATGTCCGGCGGCTGGCGGTGCACTCATTGGCCTGTCAGGACTGCAAAGTAGCGCCACTGGACGTAGACATTGTGGGGCTGCTGATAGACCGAGCGCTGCATGACAAGAGCATACGGGTGCGCCGCGTCACGGTGCACCAGCTTGGTTTGCAGCCCACAGACCCGCGTGCTATTGCGGCGCTGGCGAGCATTCTAGAGCGCGACACCGACGAGAAGCTCCGCTCACGGGCGGCATTTGCGCTCAAGAATCAAAGGAAAGAGAGAGTGTGGTAAAATCCCGCTGACAATCGCAATTCGTTAGGGATATTTACTTTGGAACAGCAGGCTGCGCATCAGTTTCCGGT
>NZ_CBAYMC010000241.1:0-6447 GCF_964826245.1 Armatimonas sp.
ATCGCACCTGTGTAGCTCACCGTGGCGATAAGTTGCTTCGCTTGCGCCGCGGAGATCGCCTTATCCAGCCGCAAGTTCCCGAGCTGCTGATTTGGGCCATGGCAGGCGACGCAGCGTGCTAGAAGCGCCGGGCGCACTTTCGATTCAAAAGTCAAGGCGGCTACGTTATTCTGCCCTGGTGATGGCACTGCAAGTGTTCCGAGAAGCAGAAGCGATCCTGCGAGGGAGTAACCAAAAATAAGGCTTTTCATAGATGCTGAGGCATTATAGCAGTGTTTATGGGTGTTTATGATCTCACAAGAACCCAAAGAGGAATCCGGGTATAATTGGCTCATTATGGCTTATAAACTCACGGTCAATGGGCGACCCGCCACGGTGGACGCCCCCGCAGACATGCCCCTTCTCTGGGCTCTGCGCGATGTCTTGTATCTCTTTGGTACCAAGTACGGTTGCGGCATCGGGAGCTGCGGTGCGTGCACGGTGCACCTCAATGGCGAACCGATTCGCTCCTGCCAGACCACGATTGCCGAGGCAGCGGGCAAGAAAGTAACGACCATTGAGGGGCTCTCTCCCGATGGCAAGCACCCGCTGCAAGTCGCGTGGCAGGAAGTGGACGTGCCGCAGTGTGGCTACTGCCAGGCTGGGCAGATTCTCTCGGCGGCGGCGCTGCTCAAAAAGACCCCACGCCCTACCGATGCGCAGATTGACGAGGCGCTGAGTGGGAACTTGTGCCGCTGTGGCACCTATGTCGCGATCCGTAAAGCCGTCCATAAAGCCGCGGGCATGACTCCCTTGCCTGTGATTAAGCCGACGACAAAACCCAAAACCAACGGAGGCAAAAAGTAATGAACCGACGTGATTTCTTCAAAGCCACGGCACTGATTGGTGGAGGATTTTCCCTCGCACTCTACGCCGACACCGGCTCCGACACGTCCGCGCAGGCACAGCCGCCGCGCCCTGCGGGTCTAGAGCCGAGCGCTTTTATTCGGATCGCGCCCAATGGAATTGTGACGCTGATCTCCCGTGCGCCTGAGATTGGCCAGGGAATGAAGACCACCCTTCCGATGCTGATCGCGGAGGAGCTGGATGTCGACTGGCACAATGTCCGGGTCGAGCAGGCCGGGGCAGACTCGCGCTACGGCGGGCAGATCACCGGTGGCAGTGGGGGCACACCCAGTGGCTGGGAGCCCGTTCGCCGTGTTGGGGCCGCCGCCCGCCAGATGCTGATCGCCGCCGCCGCCAAAGAGTGGGGTGTCGCTGAGGCCGACTGCCGTACTGAGTCCGGTCAGGTCTTCCACAGCGCGACCAACCGCAAGCGGGACTACGGCTCGCTCGCCGAGAAGGCGCTCGCAATGCCTCCGCCCGATCCCAGCAAGCTGGTGATGAAAGATCCGGCTACCTACAAGATCATCGGCAAGCCCACGAGGGGCGTCGATGTGCCTGCAATTGTCACGGGCAAGCCGCTTTTTGGCATGGATGTCCACTTTCCAGGCATGCTCTACGCGGCGTTCCATAAAACCCCCGTTTTGGGCGGTAAAGTTGTCAAGGCCAACACGGAGGCAGTCGCTAAGCTCCCCGGTGTTAAAAAAGCCTTCGTGGTTGAGGGCATGCCTGCCGTTGGTTTAGAGTCAGGCATCGTGATTGTCGCCGAGACGTGGTGGCACGCACAATCAGCGCGCAAGAAGCTGGAAGTGACCTGGGATGAAGGCAAGTGGGCGAGCTACGATAGCAAGGAGCAGGCACAAAAGGCCAGCGCTCTGCTCGGGCAAGCCCCCGTAAAGACTCTCGGGAAAGTCGGCGACCCTGAGGCGGAGCTCGCAAAAGCAGCAAAAGTAATCGAGGCCCGCTACGAGTACCCCATTATCGCGCACGCGCCGCTGGAGCCCCAGAACTGCACCGCGCTCTTTAAAGAGGGGAAGCTAGAGCTCTGGAGCACAAGCCAGATCCCCATGGGGGGGCGTAGTAGCTCGGCGCGGGCGCTTGGAATCCCGGAGAGCGCCGTCACCCTGAGCCTACACCGCGCTGGTGGCGGCTTCGGGCGGCGGCTCTACAACGACATGGTGGTAGATGCTGCCTGGGTCGCCAAAGAGATGCCGGGCGTCCCGATCAAGCTGCTCTGGAGCCGTGAGGACGACTTCGCCCACGATTTCTACCGCGCCGGTGGCTGGCATCACTTCAAGATCGGCCTCGATGCGAGCGGAAAAACCATCGCCCTCCACGATCACTTTGTCGGCTACGGCGAGAACGAGCGCTTTGTGGACAGTGGGGGAGTCGGGCCGGGCGAGTTTCCCTGCCGCACGATCCCGAACTACGCGCTGGGCCACTCGATGGTGCCGCTGGGCGTCCGCACGGGAGCGCTTCGTGCACCGGGCAGCAATGTCCACGCGTTTGTCTTCCAGTGCCTCACCGACGAGCTGGCCCACGCCGCCGGAAAAGACCCGGTTGCGTTTCGCTTGGAGCAGCTCACAGCGCTTGAAGCCCTTCCTGGCAACCAGCGTGGGATGGATACGGAGCGCATGCGCAACGTGCTGAATCTCGTGGTCGAGCGCTCGGGCTGGGGCAAGAAGACCCTTCCCAAGGGTACGGGCTTGGGAGTCGCTTTCTACTATAGCCATCAAGGCTACTTCGCCGAAGTCGCGCAAGTCAAAGTCAATGCCAAGAAAGAGGTCAAGGTCGAAAAAGTGTGGGTTGTGGGAGATGTCGGTCACACGATTGTGAACCCGTTTGGTGCGGAGAGCCAGGTCTGTGGCTCGGTGATCGATGGCATGAGCCAGATGATGGCCCAAGAGATCACGCTCGCCAAGGGCCGCGTGGTACAAGAGAACTTCTCCGAGCACCCGATGGTGCGCCTGAACGAGGCCCCGCGCGAGATTGATGTCTACTTCCACAAGTCCAACAACCGCCCTACCGGCCTCGGCGAGCCCGCGCTCCCCCCGATCCTGCCCGCCATCGCCAACGCCGTCTTCGCCGCCACCGGCGAGCGCGTGCGGACGCTTCCCATGAGCAAGTCAGGGTATTCGTGGGGGTAGAAACCCTCCTCCCCCTGCCCCTCCTCCCAACCCTGGGAGGAGGTTGGGACGAGGGGAGGCTCTTTCCTGCACCGTCACACAAAACACCATCTCCCCTCCTTTCACCCTGCCTCCGCAGGGTTGGGACGAGGGGCAGGGGGAGGAGGGTATGACCGAACTTCTCAGAGTTGCCCGTGCGGCGCAAGCCGCCTTTGCTTTGGGAGAGTCGGCGATATTGGCGACGGTGATCCGTGTGGGCGGCTCGACCTATCGCCGCCCCGGTGCGCGGATGCTGCTCACCGAGACAGGCTGGGCGGCGGGCTCGATCAGCGGTGGGTGCCTAGAAAACGATGTCCTCCAGCGCGCGTGGTGGCGCACGGAAAATGGCCCGGCCCACGTGGTCTACGACTCCACCCAGGAAGACGAAGACATCGAGTGGGGCTTTGGGCTAGGCTGCAACGGCGTGGTCGAGGTCTTGCTGGAGCGCCTAAATGAAACGACCGTCGCGCACCTCGCCCGCCTAGAGCGCTGGCAGACGGAGCGTACCATTGGCGTGCTCGCCACCACGGGCGAGGGCAAGCGCCTCGCGCTGGAGCCGAGTGGACAGTTTTGGGGCGAAGAGTTGCTACTCGCGGGGGCGCAAGAGGCTCTCGAATCCCAAAAATCTCTCTGGCGCGACGAGACATTTTTCGAGCTGATCACACCGTCCCAGCGCCTCGTTATCTATGGTGCAGGCCACGATGTTGTGCCGCTTGTGAAAGTCGCCACGGAGCTCCTGGGCTGGCAGGTGACGGTCGTAGACAGCCGCTCGCTCACGCTCCACCCCGAGCGCTTCCCTGGTGCCAGCGTCGTGCCGAGCTTCCCTCTCACCACGCTAGACTCCACGGATGCCGTCGTGCTCATGACCCACAGCTTTAGCGCCGACCAAGAGCTCCTGCCCCAGCTTCTCGCCTCACAAGTCGGCTACCTCGGCCTGCTCGGCCCCCACCGCCGCACCGAGCGCCTGCTCGAAAACCCCCTCTGCCTCCCCCTTCCTTGGAACAGGGAAGAGGGCAGGGGGGATGGGTTCAAGGATGGGTTCAGAGCACCGCTCGGTCTCGATATCGGCGCAGACAACCCCGAAGAGATCGCGCTGGCGCTGGTCGCCGAGATTCGCGCCTGGTCGGCAGGCCGCAGCGGTGGGCCACTGACGCTCCGTGAAGGGCCGATCCATTAAAGCCTCCCCCGCCGCTGAGACGGCGACCCCTCCGGCAAGCGAAGGGGTTTGTGTGATTGTGCTAGCCGCGGGCGCGTCGGTGCGCTTGGGGCAACCCAAGCAGCTCCTGCCCTACCAAGGAAAAACGCTGCTACGGCACGCCACGGAGATGGCGCTTTCCGTCGGTCAAGTAACGGTTGTGCTGGGCGCACATGCCGAGCAGATCGCGCCAACTTTGGACGGCTTGCCGGTGACGATTGTCCTTGCCAACGACTGGCAAGAGGGCATGGCGGCATCTTTGCGGGCAGGAATCACGGCAGCCAGCGACTGTGATGCCACGCTGGTAATGCTCTGCGACCAGCCGCTGGTGACGACGGAGCTCCTAGAGGCGCTTCTCCAAGAATGGGAGCCAGGGAGCATCGTAGCATCGGACTACGGCGAGGCACTTGGGCCGCCGTGTGTCTTTGATCGCACCTACTTCCCCGAGCTCCTCGCGCTCACCGGCGACTTGGGGGCGCGCAAGCTCCTCAAAAAATACCCCTGCCGCACGGTGGCTTTCCTCGGCGGCAGGGCCGATGTCGATACGCTTACGGACTGGCAGGCGCTAGTAGCGCCAGCACCGCCGGGTTGACCCAGGCTTGGTCGTGGAAGCGCTCGCCCCAGGTGCGCGGGGTGACATCGAAGTACTCGTGCAGGGTTTCGTCGTCCACGAAGCGTAGCTCTTTTCGGAGGTTGGCGCGGACACCTGTGTCGGCACCGTGATCGAGTAGGAGCTGGGCCATGCGCTCACTCGGGCGGCTACAGCGGTAGGCCTGCGAGACGGCGCAACCAAAGAGCGCCGTGTGGCCCCCGAAGCCATCGGGGTCAATTCCAGCGGGTGCATTGACATCCGCACCGTTCTCTAAGAGCCACTGCGCGACCTCGTAGGCATCGTCGTCTACCGCGAGATGGAGAAGCGTGCCGCCTGCCAGTGGGGTTCCACAGAGCGCGAGGGTGTGATCCGTGTGGCAGCCCAGCTCAGGCGGATAGATCTCCTCGTGAGCAAACTGCTGGGTGAGCACGCTGGGATCACGCTGGACATGGGCGGCTAGTAGATCCAAGCGCCCCCGGTGCACGGCAAAGACCGCCGTGTCGGGGAGGGTGTAGCCGTGGCTTGCGAAGATCTCCAGAATCTCATGCTTGCCCTCAGGGTAGCGCGAGTAGGTCTCCAGCACCAGCCCCAGGGGAGCCAGCCGGTCGCCGTTCTCGTCGGTCAGCTCCGCGCCCAGCTCCAGCTGGAGCGCCAGCCCCACCGCACTGAGCGTCTCACACGGCCCCATCGCCGAGCCGGGCTGCGGACGGGCTCCCATCGAGTAGAGCAGCCGTGCGGTGTCCCGCTTGCTACGCAGGCAGGCGCGCTCAAAGGCGTGCTGGACGCCATCCGCCCCCAAGCCATGGAGCATCTTGACCAGCTCATCCTGTCCGACATTGGCGGCGTAGGAGAGAGTCGGCCCCCAGTTGCACTGCGCCGTGCCGCGTGCGTTCTCTCTCAGCAGCGACGGATGCTTCTCAATAAGCCCACGGACGGCTTCCAAATCACCGCGCCAGATGGCATCAATCAGCTCACAGGCGAGCACAAGGCGCGGCCAGCTGGGAACCCCATAGGCACGCGCCAGCGTGAGCTGGGCATCGGAGAGCTGGACTTTGGTGGGATCGAGCCGCGCCGACTCTGGGTGAAACTCCCTCAAATCAGCCAGAGCCCTAGGGGCGCTTGCGTGAAGCGCGGAAAGTAGCTCTTTAGCCTGGTGCTTGAGCTGTATCAGATCGGGGCGAACGGGTAAGTGACGAGCGGACATAGAAGTCCTCCTTTTTTGTGTTGCGCCCGGTATCCGCTCGCTCGGGCAAAAAGGAGGCTTGGGTAAGACCAAACCAGCGCCAAAAACCACTCAGGTGAGCTCAGCTCTTCCCGCGGACAGGAGGCACCCTGCATGCCTGTGCCTCCCAGATTAGCCGATTTCTCCGTGCCTGTCAAGCAACGGTTTGCTAGGGGGTGAGCTTACTTTGGCTCAATTGTCAACGAGGGAATCGCAATAATGGCCGCTCGCTTCGCCCCCTCTTCCACTAGCCGTAGCTTGATAGGCTTTTGAATTTTCAGGGCCTTAAAGATGAGAAGGCCACGCATAGACTCGCCGGGAGCGACTTCCTGGTTGAGAGAGATCTTGGCGCCTAGGGAGAGATAGTCGGTCTGCCAATCTAGCTTCTGAC
>NZ_CBAYMC010000242.1:0-6436 GCF_964826245.1 Armatimonas sp.
AAGAAGACCGGCGTGAGGTTTGCTGACTACGGTGCCGATGTGGTCTGGGGCGTTGCCAATGGCCGCCTGACCAACATCAATCAGACTTTCCGTGACAGCAGAACGGGATGTAGTGTCACCAATGCTGCTGGAGCGATCAACTGCCCTGACAATGCGGTGACGCTTCCCGCCGCGTTCTAAGATCGTTTCTCTACCATCACTTAAGAAAGACACCACGACTTCCTCGTGGTGTCTTTTTTTGTTCTTGACATATTAAGAAAGGCTTGGTAACCTGGGTTAGTAACTCGGGTTACAAAGAAATCAATGGGCAAAGCTGTTACCATTAATGACGTTGCGCGCGAAGCGGGCGTCTCGAAAACCACGGCGGTGTTTGTACTAAACGACCGTCCTGGCTTCAGCGCGGCTGAGGGGACTCGCCTCCGTGTTCGTAATGCGGCGCAGAAACTCGGCTACCGGCGTAGCGGACTGGCACGGGCACTCTCCACCGGACGCATCTATACCGTGGGGGTGGTGCTACGTATGGACGATAGCCACTTGTACTCGGTCTATGCCAAAGATGTTCTGGCAGCAATGGCGCGTGCCTGCCGCAGTGCGGGGCTCCGCCTTACTTTTATTCCCTTTCCTGCGGAAGGGGGCCTCATGGTTGATGAAGTCGTGGACCATCGCGTAGATGGTCTGGTGCTGGTTTCGCACTACGCCGATGAGTTCGCAAGACTGGTCTATGCCTCGCGCTTTCCAACCGTTAGCTTTGGCTCGGGCTACGCGGAGCGGCTGGTAGGGATGGATCAGTGCGGCGGCGTTCGGGAAGCCACTCGCTATCTCATTGACCTAGGCCACCAGCGTATTGTGCATGTCTCCGGAGGGCATCCTGGGAGCCGAGCCTTTGAGGAGCGACGTGCAGGTTATCTGGCCGGGATGGAAACCGCTGGGCTAGTGCCTCACTGCTACTCGTTTACTGAGGCACGTGCTAGCATGCAACTTGCCCCACAAGAGCGCCCCACGGCATTTGTGACCTACAACGACGATATTGCCTGGCAGCTTACTGTGACCGCACGGGAGCTAGGGCTTCGTGTCCCCGAAGACCTCTCGATCATCGGCTTTGACAACAACGTGCTGGCGGAGACCGCTGTCCCGCCGCTTACCACCGTCGAGAACCCTCTCGATGCACAGGCCGAAGGGGCGCTTAAAGTGCTCCAGTGCCTGTGGCAGGGCAAGGAGCCGCCCGCAATGGCCCCGCTCGCCACCCGCCTGATCCACCGCCAGAGTACGGCGGCTCCCCCAGGTTTATTATCTCCACTGAAGGACCCCACGCAATGAAAAATCAACGCGCTTTTACCCTAATCGAACTTCTCGTCGTGATCGCCATCATCGCGATTCTCGCCGCTATCTTATTTCCCGTCTTCGCCCAAGCAAGAGAGAAAGCTCGCCAGACAAGCTGCCTCTCCAATACCAAGCAGATTGGTATTGGCCTGATGATGTACACCCAAGACTATGATGAAACTCTGCCGGGCAATCATAACGGTCTCAACGGTAACAGTGGTGCCCCGCATGGCTGGCCTGGGGATTCTGGCTTTACCAATGCCGCAGGCACCCAAAACCCTCTTGGCTTCATGACTCCCGAGACTGGAGCAGGCTCACCCGTACTGCGTAACTGGGCACGCGATATCTATCCCTATGTCAAGAACCTACAAGTCTATCTCTGCCCAAATGCGACACCACGCTCAGGAGGAGCAGGCGGGGCAACCTCAGGCTACCGTGAGACCAACATACCAGGAGGAGGCAACCTCAGCTACCTGCTCAACGGCATTGCGGCCAGCAAGTCTCTTGCCGCGATCCCCGCACCTGCGGACATTATATTTCTCCAAGAGTACAAGTACAAGACCCGGGTCTCGCATGTACGCCCCTGTCTAGCAACCAACTCCACAACAGTCTATAACCAGTTCAACCATCAGTTTTACGACTACCAGCACTCTGGAGGCACCATCTTGCTCTACTGCGATGGTCATGCGAAGTTCAAACGTAAGTCTGCGATCCGGTTCAGTGATTTTGGAGCCGATATGAGCGCACAGCCCAACCCGAACCTCACCTTTACCGACGAGGCACTGGGGTGCTCCGTGGCAGCAAATGCTTGCCCACAGAACAACCTCGGGTTCACTGGTGCTTTCTAAAGCGTAAACCTTTGGTATAGTGGGGACGTTATGACAACTCAAGACATGACGTCCCTTTTTTATTGGAAGCCTCCCACGCTGGCGCAGAAGCCACACACACGCCACGCAGATCTCTGTGTCTACGGTGGCACGGCAAGTGGGGTGATTGCAGCGGTGCAGGCGGCGCGGCTGGGGCTGCACGTGGTCTTGCTCGCACCGGAGCGGCACATCGGCGGGCTCACGACGGGTGGGCTTTCCTACACCGACACTGGGCGTAAAGAGGCCATTGGTGGCCTGGCGCGTGAGGTCTATGCCCGGATTGGCGCGAAGTACGGGAAGACAGAGGAGTGGAACTTCGAGCCTCATATCGCCGAGGAAGTGCTCACGGAGCTGCTCGCCGAGGTTAGGGTTCAACCCTATTTCGGGCAGTTCCTCGCATCCGTCAAGAAAAATCGGGGGCAGCTTGTCTCCGTCACCACCGAAGAGGGGCTGACAATCGAGGCGGCGGTGTTTATAGACGCGACCTATGAGGGCGATCTTATGGCAAAGGCGGGCGTAAGCTACACCGTGGGCCGTGAGAGCAACAAAGTCTACAGCGAGACCATCAACGGCTACCAGATCCGCGACAAGCACCAGTTCTTAAAGCCCGTCTCGCCGTATATGATCGAAGACGACCCGAAAAGTGGCCTGCTTCCTGGCATTCAAGCCAAGCCACTTGCGCCTGGCAGCGGCGACAAGAGCGTCCAGGCATACTGTTTCCGCCTCTGTCTCACCAAGACACCGGCCAATAAAATTCCCTACCCCAAGCCCGTCGGCTACGACAACAAAAACTACGAGCTACTCACACGCTATATCAAAGCGGGGGCCAGTGAGTTTTTCAATAAGTTCGATCCGCTGCAAAAAGGCAAGTTCGATAAGAACAACCACGGTGGCTTCTCAACCGATTTTATTGGGGCCAATCATAAGTACCCCGAGGCGGGCTATGCCGAGCGGGAGAAGATCTTTCAGGAGCACGTGCGCTACCAGCAGGGGCTGATGTGGTACATGGGCAACGAGCCGAGTGTCCCTGCCGAGCTGCGGGAGCGCTGGAGTGAGTGGGGGCTCTGCCGGGACGAGTTTCTGGAGACGGGCGGCTGGTCGCGCCAGCTCTATGTTCGTGAGGCCCGCCGCATGGTCACCAGTGTCGTGATGACGGAGAGCCACTGTAAGGGCAAGCTCAAGATCGAGGACTCGGTGGGGCTGGGGAGCTACAACATGGACTCGCACAACTGCAACCGCGTGGTCGTGGACGGCTTTGTGAAAAACGAGGGCGATGTGCAAGTCAGCACCCCGCCGTACGCCATCTCCTACCGCTCCCTTGTCCCCCGCCAGCGCGAGTGTAAAAACCTCTTCGTGCCCGTCTGCCTCGCGTCGAGCCACATCGCCTACGGCTCGATTCGCATGGAGCCGGTCTTCATGATCCTGGGGCAGTCATCGGCGCTTGCGGCTTGGCTCTTTATCGAGAACGCCTACCCCTCGGTGCAAGAGATCCCCTATTCTGAGCTCGAAATCCTTCTACGCAAAGCCCGGCAAGTGCTGGCCTGGAAGCCGCGCTAGCTCCTACTGGGTCGCGAAGAGCTGGCCATTAATATCGGCAAAAGCCTTGAACTCCAGCGCGTTGCCGGTCGGGTCCATCAGGAACATCGTCGCCTGCTCCCCGACCTCGCCTTGAAAGCGAAGGTAGGGCTCGATCACAAACACCACGCCGCGCTCTTTCAGCCGCGCCGCCAGCGCCTCCCAGACGGGCAGCTCTAAGACTACGCCGTAGTGTGGCACCGGCACACCATGACCATCCACGCCGTTGTAGTGCGCCGTGAGCTGGCCGTCCTTGCCCAGATTCGGGTTTAAGTGACAGACAAACTGGTGCCCAAAGAGGTTAAAGTCTACCCAGTGCTCCGCACTGCGCCCCTCTGAGCACCCTAAAGTGCCTCCATAAAACTCCCGTGCCTCGGCGATATCGCGCACGGGAACCGCAATATGAAACGGTGTGAGCGTTGTTTTCATGGTTTTCATCGTTTTATAGAGGCAAGTGTACCCGCTTTTACCCCATGATCTGCCACTCCGCGATCACATCACGAACACCCGCCCGCTGGCGCAGTCCTTTAAGAAGGGCATCTCGCTCTGCGGAAAATGTCTCCTCATGGCCACGCATCGGTCGAACACGCCCGTAGAGATGAACCACGCCGTGCAGGCACTGAACCTGCACCTCACCACAGTCCACGCTATGCCGCGCCATCTCGGTGCGGACATGGCGGTTGTTCTCTTTCGCCTCTGTTTTTTTGTTACCCAAGGGGTACCTCTTTGTCTGCACCTTATAAAAACAAAAAGCGCACCGGCTTCCAGAGCCAGTACGCAAAGATGCACCCTCACAGTACCACAGTTTTGTGCTTGGGGAAGCAAGGTGATATAAGCAGTCTATGGAACAAGTAAGACTCGTATTGAAGCTGGCGCACTTTATCTCCTGGGCTGCGCTTTTTGGGGGCGTGTTGACGCTCTCCGGAGCCACCGAGAAGAAGCTCGCCGCCAGCGCCGTCTGGGGCGCACGCCTCGCGTTTGTGACGGGCCTGTTACTTATCGGGATCAAAGAGATGCTGGCCAAGAGCCCCGGTGCCGACCCTGTCAACCACATGAAGGTCGGCATTAAGCTACTACTTGGTCTCGCCGTGGTAGGGATGATCGAAGCGAGCCGCAAAAAAGGTCTCAGTGGCGGAATGCACCTAGGCGTTATTGCGGTCAGTGTGCTGGCGATTGCCGTGGCGGTGTTCTGGAAGTAGGTTGCATCCCGGTCTCGCACTACTCGACCACCCTTCGGCAGGAAATGCTCTGCTCAGCCGCGAACCTTGCTCTATGTTTAACGGACTTGGAATGAACCTCGGGAACCTCTCCCGGCTCTCGATGGCAAAGACGCGCTCGATCTCCCCAGAGAACTTCACGGGCGAAAAGGGCAAGGGTGGGATGTCGGAAGACGGCCCCGCCAAGGAGTGTGCTCGCGATCTCGGTATCGGCTGGAAGCTCAGCCCGTATGTCAAGATCGCCGCGGGAACCACGTTTACACTCGCCGAAATAGACGGCCCTGGTGCGATCCAGCAGATCTGGATGACCCCGACCGGCAACTGGCGCTACTCGATCCTGCGCTTCTACTGGGACGACGAAGAGACGCCGTCGGTGGAGTGCCCCGTCGGGGACTTCTTTGCCAACGGCTGGTGCCAGTACGCCCACGTCAACTCGCTGCCGGTCTGCGTCAATCCCGGCTCGGCGTTTAACTGCTACTGGGAGATGCCCTTTCGCAAGAAGTGCCGCATCACGCTGGAGAACATCGGCTACGACGAGATGGTGCTCTACTACCAGATCAACTACACCCTCACCGAGATCCCCGATGACGCTGCCTACTTCCACGCGCAGTTCCGGCGCACCAACCCGCTTCCGTACAAAGATGTCTATACGATTCTCGACGGCGTGAGCGGCCACGGGCAGTTTGTCGGGTGCTACATGGCCTGGGGCGTCAACAACACCGGCTGGTGGGGTGAGGGCGAGATCAAGTTCTTCCTCGACGGCGACGGTGAGTTTCCCACGATCTGCGGCACCGGCACCGAGGACTACTTCTGCGGCTCGTACAACTTCGATAGAAACGGCCAGTACACCGAGTTCTCGACTCCGTACGCGGGCCTTCCCCAAGTCATTCGCGGCGACGGTGCGTATAAATGCCAGCAGCGCTTCGGACTCTATCGCTGGCACATCATGGACCCCGTGCGCTTCGAGTCTGATCTCAAAGTCACGATCCAAGCCCTCGGCTGGCGCAGCAAGCACCGCTACCTGCCCCTCCAAGACGACATTGCCTCGGTCGCCTTCTGGTACCAAGCCGAACCCCACGCCCCGTTCCCGGCTTTGCCGGATCGCGATTACCTAGAGGTGATCTGAACCCATCCCCCCGGCCCCCTTCCCTGTCCCAAGGAAGGGGGAGGTAGGAAGGGGTTTTACCCTCCCTGCTCTGAGGGAGGGTGCCGAGGGACGAGGCGGGTGGGTTCAGGCTTGCTAGAGCGCCATCCGATCCCGGCGGGGGAGTTTTTGGTTGAGGAGGGCGAGCGGCCAGAGGAGCCAGAGCGGGAAGCGAGGCATCTCGCCCGAGGGCTTGATGCGGGCGCAGAGCATTCCCAGGAGCGCTGCGGCTCCAGCGTCTTTGGAGCGACCGCCGACAAACGACGCCAGCCAGAGTCCTTGCCGGAGCCAGGCGCGCTCGTACTGCTGTTTTT
>NZ_CBAYMC010000243.1:0-6422 GCF_964826245.1 Armatimonas sp.
AGGCGGCCAGCGTCCCGGCGATCTCTCCGGCCAGAAACTCCGTGGGGTGCATGCGGGCCGACGCGAGGGCGAGGCGGCTGGCTCCGAAGTTCTTGGCGGCGGGCAGGATATTGGTCGGGCCGGACGCGGGGAGAAACGCGCCGAGGGGCAGGTGGTAGGGGAGCGCGACCGAGAGCAGGGGCGGCTCGCCCTTGCTCGGGTGGATGTCCATGGCGTAGAGAGCGCACCCCACGGAGTCCTCGAACGCCGTTCCCCACTTGGCGGCGGGATCGGTCGAGCGCAGGTGGTTCTGGGTGAGGGTCGTGCGAGCCTGCAAGCGCCGCGATTCCCGGATATACGGGTGGATCGCCCAGCCGCCGTCTGCTGGGACTTGCATCTCGGGATAGCCTAGCTTAGTCGGGTCATCGTCGCGCGGGCACTCGGTCTGGAGCCAGTAGGCAAAGCCCTTGGCGAAGTTCAGGCCGCGCTCCAGGATGCGCACTTGCTCGTCCACGGGCTTGTCGAGATAGCTCTCCTCATGGAAGTCGTTGCCGCGCCAGTTGATGAGGGCTAGGTCTCCAACGGGCGATTTTTTCTCGGTGAAGCTGGAGGAGGCGATGAGCCGCCGGTAGGTCCAGAAGGGGAGATAGCTGCGGCCATTGGCTTGCGCTTTGTCCAGAACTTTGTAGGTCACGGAGTAGGGCTCGGCTTTATCGCGGTAGATATAGTCGAGCGTGTAGTCGCCAAAGCTCTTGAAGTAGTCGTACTCGGCGGGTTTTTCCAGTGTCGGGCCGGGCTGCGCTTGCCACTCCATCAGGAAACAATACGTGAAGCTCTGCACCCAGCTTGGGTTGGCCGTCTCCGGCGCGAGCGACTCGCCAAACTCGGAGAGCGCCTCCTGTCCAAGGCGAAACGGGGAGCCCGCCAGGGCGAGCGCCGAGCCATCTTCGGTGGCGTCTAGCAAGAACTGGCAACCGACTCGGATGATCTTGCCCGTCTCTAGATCGGCGATATCGGCGTAGTTGATGCGCTCCTGCCCCGAGTAGCGCGTGACCGAGCGCAGCTGGTGGCGCATCAGAATTCTTCGTGGAGGGTAGGCCGCAAGCCGGTCTTTAATGGCCTTCTCCCAGACATCGGGCAGGCCAGAAACGCGGCTGACCCAGCAGTCGCCAATATTCTTTCCCGCGCCGGGCTTCACGCCGGGCTGGGCGTTGTAGTGATCGCGCACGGCCTGCCGAAGGGCACGGTAGGTCTTGGTCGAGGGCCCTGGCTCTTTCTCGACATGCGAGTTTTCGTCGGGGACCGGCACGAGCTGGCTGGTGAGCTGTCCGCCGAGCATCCGGGTGGGCTCGACAATCACCACGGAGAAGCCGCGCTTCGCCGCCGCTTCGGCTGCCGCGACGCCGCCTAGTCCGCCACCGATCACGAGCACATCGCAGCTCAGGCTCACGTCTGAGGGATTGACTGCCACCTCAACGGCACGGCGCTTTTCGATATCTAAGACGCGGGTGAGCTCAAAGGGAGCAGGGACCGTAGGGGCTTGGGCGTTGGCTTCAGGCATGGCAAGGCTCAGAAAGGCAAGAAGAGTGATGGAGAGGGCGAGTGGTTGGTTCATGATAGCCACACCGGTTAGAGCGGGGGGCTGGAGATACCGCCGATTAGAACGGCGGTACTTTAGAGCCTTCGGCTACGAAGGGCGTTCCGCCCATGAAATAGGGAATGGCCGGAACGGCCTTTGTAGCTTTAGCTCTCCAGTCCCGCCGTTCTAATCGGCGGGACACTCTAAACCGGCAATTTTTACTTAAACGTGGTCTTCATCAGCTCGATAAGCTGCGGGGGAACAACTTTCAGCACCGACGTGGCGGCGACGATGTCCACGCCCTTGACTTCGGTGCCGACGAGGGCCGCCATCTGGCCGAACTGCTTCTCGTTGACCAGCTCTGCAGCCTTCATTCCGACGCGCATGCCCAGCACACGGTCAAAGAGGGTCGGAGCGCCCCCACGGTGGACATGGCCCACAACTGCGTGGCGGCTCTCCCAGCCGGTTTTCTCGCTGATGATGCTGGCGACATACTCACCGACGCTGCGGTCCGAGAGCTTCACATGGCCAAAGTCGTCCACGGCTTTTTCATCGCCGATTACCGCAGGAAGCTCGGTGCCCTCGGAGCAGACCACGAGGCCGTATTTCTTGCCGCGCGCCTTGATCGCATTGAGGTGCGCGATCATCGCGTCGACGTCTAGTGGCTCCTCAGGAAGGGTGACCCAGTCCGCGCCACCGGCAACTCCGACATACCAGGCGACCCAGCCTGCGTGGCGGCCCATCACTTCGAGCACCATCACGCGGCGGTGGGAGCGGGCCGTGTCGCGGAGGCGATCAATGGCATCTAAACCGACGGCTGCTGCCGTATCAAAACCAAACGTGAAGTCCGTGCCCGACAGATCGTTGTCCATGGTCTTGGGGACGCCCACGGTCGGGACGCCGTGATCACGGAAGAGCTTCGCGGCCACACCCAGCGTGTCCTCGCCGCCACAGGCTACAATCGCATCAAAGCCTGCAGACTTGATATTAGCGAGCACGGCCTCTAAATCTTTCTCGCCGCCTTTTTTAAAGGGGTTGGTGCGCGAGGAGCCCAGCATCGTGCCGCCCTGGTAGATAATCTCCTCGACATCGTTTAGGCCCAGCGGACGGTACATTCCCTTGACCAGCCCACGCCAGCCCTCTTCGATCCCGACAAACTCGAAACCAAAGTCCATTCCGCGGTACACCACGCCCCGGATCGCCGGGTTGAGGCCGGGACAGTCGCCCCCGCCGGTTAAGATTCCAACTTTCACTAATCAAGCTCCCCGAAAAACAGCCCCGGTAAGTAACGCGAGTAACTTCGGGGCTGTTTCTAGTTTTGTTATCGTTCGGGCTCTAGGATACCGTAGTTTTTATCCGCCCGTCTATAGAGGACGCTCACTTGGCCGGTGTCGGCGTTCTCAAAAACAAAGAAATCATGGGAGAGGAGCTCCATCTGGGCCACCGCCTCCAGCTCCGTGAGTGGCTTGATGGCAAAGCGCTTGCGCCGCAGAACCTTGCCGTCATCGTCATCGGCTTCGTCATCAGCTGCTGTGGGCATGTGTCGAGGCGAGTCGTGCTCATGGTGGTTGCCGCGCTGGTGCCACTTGTGACGCTCCTTGTACTTGGACATCCGGCGCTCAAGCTTATCGACAACATGGTCAATAGCGGCGTACATGTCCTCACAGCCGTACTCCCCACGTAGAAGAATTCCATCGCCTTCCAGCTGAACCTCAACCCGATGGTGTTTGCCGTGAACGCTCTGGGTGACCGTGGCGGTCTGAAGCGTGGCGAAGTGCTTCGAGAGCTTGTTGACTTTCTTGTCTGCGTAGTCCCGCAGAGCGTCCGTGATTACGACTCCTTTGCCGCGAACCTGAACTTGCATGGTGAATAACCTCCAGTAATAAGTTTCGGTTAAGAGCCCGGAAATTCCTCCTGGTAAATCAGTGCGACCGCATGAGCGCAGATTCCCTCGCCGCGCCCCACAAAGCCCAGTCCTTCGTTCGTAGTAGCCTTGATACCAATGGCCATCGGAGAGATCTGAAGTGCATCGGCGATCACGGTCTTCATCTCCTCGGCGCGTGGCCCGATCTTGGGAACCTCGGCGATCACGGTGACATCTACATTGCCGATCCGCCAGCCACGCTCCAGCAGAAGAACTCGCACCTCACCAACAAACTCAATGCTGGGGCGATTTTTGTGGCGCATATCTGAGGGCGGGAAGTACTTGCCGATATCGCTTAATCCCGCCGCTCCCAGAAGCGCATCACAGAGGGCATGGAGGAGCACATCGGCATCGGAGTGTCCCGCCAAGCCGATGGGAGAATCGGGGAAGTGCACACCGCCCAGCCAGAGGGGACGGCCTTCGGCAAAAGGGTGAATATCGTAGCCGTGGCCAATACGGAGCAAAGGAGTCATGAGTATCTTTAGTATAGCACGATCTCTCGTGAGCCTTGACAAGTAAAAATGGCTGCGATAGAATTGAGAAACATAGTTTTTCACCCGTCGTAGGGTAGTGTTTTCTTAGGAAACATAGTTTTTTAAAATGGCTAGGCGGCTTCCGACAATTCGTGATGTTGCAGCGCAGGCGGGAGTCTCTGTGGGGACTGCCTCCAAAGCACTCAACAACCAAGGGCGTATCTCCACCGAGACACGGGCCGCGGTCGCTCGTGCCGCAGAAGAGCTACGTTTTGCCCCGAATGCACTGATTCGCTCCCTTCAGAGTGGGCGGACGGGAACCGTCGGCTTATTGACTTGGCCGGTACGCGAAACAGGCATTTTAAGCGTGGATCTAGCACTCTTAACGGGAGTCTCGCATGGCCTTGCCGCGCTACAGACCGATATGCTGCTCTACTCACGCTGTCCAGGGCGGGATCTAGGCACGGTCTTGCTGGATGGTCGGGTCGATGGTGCCATCTTGGTTCCGCATGAGCTAGAAGACACGACTCTGGAAAGCTTGGCGCGAGCGGGCTTGCCAACCGTGACTCTCTACCAGTCCGAAGTCCCTGCGGGTGTGGGATACGTAAAAGTGGATAATGTCAGCGGAATCTGGCAAGCTGTCGCGCATCTTATCGCACTGGGCCACCGAAGGATCGCCTACTACTCGCCACTGAACTCTGAGGACTTTAACGAGCGTTGTGCCGCATACAAGGCGTCTTGTCGGGAGCTCGGAGCACATACGGATGTTAGCCTCTGTGCGGTACCCGAGGAGTACCATGCGCCACTCTTGCCGACTTGGCAGGCATGGCAGGCTCTCGCTGAGCCGCCCACTGCGCTGATTGCCGGCAACGACGGTTTTGCGATGATGTGGTTAGAGTTCTTTGCGGCACATAACATCTCTGTGCCCGATCAGCTCTCGCTCATTGGTTTTGACGATGCTCCTATTGCCAGCGGGAGCACTGGCCTGACAACCGTGCGACAGCCCGGGCTGCAGGTCGGAGAGCTGGCAGCAACATTTGTGGATCGTCTGATCCAAGGTGCCCCTGCAGAAGAGTGCCGCCGGGTTCTTCCGGTGGAACTGATCGTGCGGGAGACAACGGGCCCCGTGGCCCAAAAACAACCCTGAAAGGTTAAAAAAAATGTCACAGAAAGACACTAATAAGAGCGCCTTTACGCTCATCGAACTCCTCGTCGTTATTGCTATTATCGCTATTCTAGCCGCGATCCTCTTCCCGGTTTTTGCACAAGCCCGTGAGCGGGCTCGCGCGATCTCTTGTGTGAGCAATATGAAAAACCTCTCGCTTGGGGTGCTGATGTACACGCAAGACTATGATGAGCAGTTCCCCAATGGACTTCAGCAGGACTGGTGGGACTGCACCTGGTATAGGACGACGGCTCCCTACGTTAAAAATCTCCAGGTCTTCCGTTGCCCAAGCGACAGCGCCTCACAAACAACCCCAGCTGGTTTTTCTTGGGCAGGGCAGCGCTTGACCTATGTCTCCAATGGGCTGATGCAGTGGGACGGATCGAACTGGTCTGTGTTTGGTCTCATGGGTATGTCACAGAGCTGGATGGGCCGCACCACAACCGGACAAGCTGCCGTAAACCGTCCGGCCGAGACCATTCTGCTTGCGGAGCGTCATCATGCTTGGTCCGGTGCTCCTACGGTCTCTACGGCACCAGGAAACGTCCTCATGTGGGGGCCAGGTGCGATGGTAACAGGTGTCAACTGGTGGGATGGCTCAGGCTCGCCTAGTCTAATCCCAGATGGCTCTGTAGCCGCTAAGCCTATCACGGATCCTACGGGCCAGTACGGCTCCATTATTCCCCGGCACCAAGAGAAGGCTAACTTTGCCTTTGCAGACGGCCACGTGAAGTCTATGGATCCTCGTCAAACCAATCCAAATCCGAATACACGTCCACTGGATAATATGTGGAATGCCTACCGTAACTAGGTAAAGGAATGTCTATGAAAAAGTTCTCGATCTTTGTGACTCTTTTAGTTGGTCTACTGCTTGTGGGCTGTCAGCCGGATGCAGATAAAGCCATGAGCAAGCAGGAAGAAGACAACATGCGCAAGCCACTTGGTCAGCCCATGCCTCCCGAGGCGGCAGCGGCCATGCAAAAAGCCAACGCCGGGCCTCCGCCCGGAGCACAGGCACCGCGCTAACGAAAAATACCCCTGGGGAGGGCAAGATCCCCAGGGGTATTGATTACTTCAGAGCCTCTTCAATCGCCGCGATTTCATCGTCGGCGAATTTTGTTTTCTCTGCGGCCTTGACATTCTCCGTGATCTGCTCGGGACGGCTGGCTCCGATCAGAGCCGAGGTCATCCGGGAGTCGCGGAGCACCCAGGAGAGCGAGAGCTGAGCCAAGGTCTGGCCTCGGTCTGCGGCGATGGCGTTGAGCTTCTCTAGCTTGGCAAGCACTTCAGGGGTCACGGCGG
>NZ_CBAYMC010000244.1:0-6273 GCF_964826245.1 Armatimonas sp.
AAAATCGGGATTGCAGGAGTTGTGCTCAACTTTACAGAGCATACTCTCAAGGAAAGTCTCACCTTGCTGGAAACAGCATTTCTGACGTCTGCTGATTCTCCTCACTGATTGTCTTTAAACTCCTCGTACCAGGCCATCTGGATCGCTTCCAGTTTGGCTTCGTTTGAGGCCAGTGGGTCGTCGGCAAAGTCCGGGAGTGCCACTACCATTTTGTGCAAGTCCGTAAAGCGCACGGTCAGCGGGTCTGTGTCCGGGTTCGCATCGTAGAGATCAATTCCAATATCTTCTGCATCGGTCCAGGTCATTTTCATAGCTTAAAGTGTACCCGTCGCCGCAACTTTTAGGCGATAGAATCCACTGGACTGTCCCCAAAAAAGTGTGGGGTAGGTTGGGGCGAAAGACAACGTGAATTTTCGCACATGGGTAGAGGCTCCGAAGCGGGCTTTAGCCTGCTTGTCCCATCAGCGGGCCGCTTTTGCCGCCCACGATGAAATGACACCAGGCCGCAACCGATAGGGCATATCGCGCGTCTAGTGGTTCGGAGTATAATATGACCATGCCTGACGAGACCACCACGCCTTCCGCGCCGCCGCCGCTGCCTACCTCTTCTTCCCCCTCTTTAAGTAACGCTCCTGCGCTTCCTCAGAACGAAGACCAGAAGCTCCGGGGAATCTCTCGCTCGCTGATGATCGCTGTCGGTGGGACGGGCCATAAGATCCTGCTCGACGTGCGCCAGCGCATGATCCAGAAGTACGGCTCGCTCGACAAGCTGCCCATTGTCTCGTTCTTGCTTTTGGACACCGATCAGGCCATCTTTGGCAAGAACCCCAACTACTCCGACGCGGCGAACCTAGACAACGCCGACAAGATCCACTGCTCCGTGCACGGCGTCGAGCAGCTACGACGAAATCTGCGCGAGTACCCGCACCTCCGCGACTGGCTCGACCCTCGGACGCTCTCAGGCGACATCCACCAGGGAGCGGGCGCGGTGCGTGCGCGGGGTCGCCTGGCACTCTACTGGAACTACGACACCATCGCCCGACGTCTTGAGGAGGAGTACACCGAGATCACCAAAGATGCCAGCAAGGCAATCGCGATCAAGAACGGGATGCAGGTCTCCGAGGGCGTGACGGTCTACATTGTCGGCTCGCTCTTGGGTGGCACCGGCTCGGGGATGTTTTTGGACTTGGCCTATACCATCAAAGAGCTCTTCAAAGACCAGCGCATGCTGGAGATTATCGGGATCTTTGGCATCCCGCCCAACACCGCCGCCGTGGCCGTGGACAACCGGCCCAATGCCTACGCCAGCCTGCTAGAGCTCAACCACTACACCGATATCTCCACGACGTTCACCGCGCAGTACAAGCCGGATCAGCCCGGGATCGAGAACGCCGACCCACCGTTTCGCTACACCTATCTCGTGGACACGTCAAGCCCCGCTGCCAATCTCGGCAGTGTGGACAAGATGGTCGAGATGGTCGGGCACTCGGTGTTCTTGGACCTGACCAGTGAGTTCCAGCGCCAGAAAAAGTCCAACCGCGACAACTTCGATCAGTTCCTGACAAGTCCCGATGACCTCGGGTGCGCTCAGAACTACCTCGCGATGGGTTTGGCCGCGATCCACTTCCCCAAAGATAAAGTGCTCCACGCCTGTGCGAGCCGCTTGGCACGGCAGATTCTCACCCGCTGGACAGAGCCGCTGGCGCGTGTCAGCAATGTCGGGGCGTTTGCCGAGCAGGAGCTGGGGCGGCTAGGCCTCGATCCCGAGAGCATCCAGCGCGGCATCCAAGTCGCCAATATCGAGTCGGGGGAGCTCTTGCGCGATGTGGCTCTGGCCTACTGGAATGGGGTGAACCGCAGCTACGGCGCGGCCTATCCGGGGCACGACAATGTCGGGGCGTTTCTCATGGCGCGGCAGGAAGAGCACCAGAGCCGCTTCACCGACACCGACCCGAACCCGGACATTCTCTCCAAGCAGCGCGCCAACCTCGGGGAGTATCTCTTCCAGATGCAGCAGAACCTGCGCGGCACAATTCCGGCCAAAGAGAACGCGCTCCGCAACTTCATCAGCGAGTGTGTCAACGATCCCAACCGGCGGCACGGGGTCGCGCGGGCCTTTTTGGACCATGCGGTCGAGCGCTTCCGGGCCTACGCCACGGAGCTGGGGCGGATGCGCGATGAAGCCCAGCCGACCCTGGCCCCGATTGCCGAGAGCCGGGACACGCAGGTCTCCGAGATGAACCGGCTTGCCAAAGACGCGATGCTCTCGCTCATCATGGGAGCTAAGCGTAAAGAAATTGATGAGAAAAAAGAAGAGTATCTCACCCGTGCCCGGCAGTGGGAGACGACACTTCTTGACATCCGAACGGCGGAGCATGCGATCTACTTCTACACCGGAATGCTGGGGGTCCTGGAAAACCTCAAGACCGAGATGGATGCCTATATCGAGCGGATGAAGGGGCTGGAGGCGTTCTTCCACAAAGAGGAGCAGACCGCGGTCGAGAACCCGGTGGATGTCAATGGCCTGGTGATCTTTGATCGCGGGCAGCGCCAGGAGAAAGAGAACGGCCAGGTGACCTACGTCAATGGGGATATTGACAAGCGCTACACGGCCTATGTGGGCAATGGCTCCGACCCTGGCAATGCGACCGTTAACACGACGTCGGCGGATATTCTCAGTGAGCTGGGTACCAGCGGCAATATCTATGGTCTGCGCGATGCCGATCTGAACCGGGTACGCTCGGGGATTATCGGGCGCTGCCGGGTCGTCTTTAAGGCGGTGGAGCAAGAGGCGGTGCTCGAAAAATTCTTCGAGCGCTTCGGTGTCGGCACCGACCGGGCCATTGAGGAGCTGCGGCGCATCCACGCGCTCTCGCAGCCTTTTATTCACTTGGCGGAGAATGCCCCTAACTACAAGCACCACCAGAACAAGTCCCAGACCATTGTCGGTGTGATGCACGGCTCAGAGCCACGCTCTGAGGCGGAGGGTGTCTTTAATAAGATGCTCAAGGAGACCGTCCAGGGAATCCGCGATGGTCAGATCACCAACGCGGGTGAGCCACACCAGGTGCTCTTTTTGCGCGAGCGGGCCTCGTTCCCACTCCGCCTTTTAGAGGGAATGGAGAACTACCAGTTCGCCTACGAGCAGGCCAAAGCCGCGGGGGCGAGTGCCAACCCGATCCACACACGCCGTGATGTGAAAGAGTGGCTACGGATCGCGCCCCCGAGCTTTGAGGATCAGAAAGGGGCCTGGCAGACCTTCTGTGTTGGCTGGGCTATGGGCGTGATTGCTGAGGAAAAAGACACGCGCTATACCGCCGCGGGAGCCCGCGAGACCATTAAGTTTATCGCCAGCTACCGCGATCGCTTCGGCATGGCCAAGACCGACCCGCTGGGCACGTTCATCTCCATCACGGGGGATCTTGCCAAGCTGATGCAAGCCGCAGAGACCGAAGCCGAGCAGTCGAACCGTCCGCCACGCGAGGCACGTGAGATGGTGCTCTTGCTGTGTGACCAGCGGCAGCTAAAAGAGCAGATTGACCGGGGGATTCAGGCCAAGCTGGTGGAGCAGGGCGTGCAGCTCATGGGCCAGCAGCTTCTCGCGCATGTCGAGCAGCAGAACGCGCGAAACTTCGGTCGTGCAATTCTACGTCCTTACCAGCAGGCTATCACGGACTACTTGGAGAACATCAACTACAACCCCGAGATGCCTGCCGTGATTGTCGCACCCATTGCCCCTGCGCCCGTCGCCGTGGCACCCGCTCCCGTCGCCGCACCTGCCCAGCCCGTCGTGGTGGCTCCTGGCCCCGCAAGCCTTGGCAGCCTCAAAGAGCGCCTCGCTAACCTGAAGGTCTTGTTAGAAGAGGAGCTCATCACGCAAGCCGACTTCGAGGCCCGAAAGGCCGCGATCTTAACCGAGGTGTAGCCCCTTCGGGCCATCTCCCCGGCTTCGTTCGTTCCTCACTCCGCCGACCCTCTTCCTGTTTCCCGCTTCGCGGAGGAAGAGGGTTTTGAGAGAAAGCGACCATGGACGAGCGTTTTCTTCCGCTCCCCAATAAGCCCATAGCACAAGGCGAGCATATTCTGGTCGTGGACGATACGCCTGCCATGGCGAACCTGATCGCGGGCTACCTTCGCGAGGCAGGCTACAAAGTCGAAATTGCTTACAGCGCCGAGGAGGCATGGGAAGCGCTTTTGCAGAAGCTCCCGATCTTGATAACTGTAGATGATTTTTTGCCAGGGGCAAGCGGGTACGAGCTTTGTAGGTCAGTGCTATGGTTATACAATGACAAGTGGTACGGTTGTTGTCGGATTATGATCGTTGATCAAAGACTTGATCATAATTGGTCAATGGGTTATAGGTCGCCTCTTTTTGATATTTGTTTAACGAAGCCCTTCAATCCCAAAGAGCTGGTGTCTTTTGTCCGGCGGATTATGCAAGCTTCGTCGGAGGGAGACGGGTGGTATCAGATTTAGGAAACTGAGTGCTGGAGAACCCTCTTCCTAGCGAGGTATGAGCGTCACAGGAAGAGGGTCGGCTGAGGGAAGAAGCCGGAAATATAGCTTCGGGTGGGGGAAATATAACCCTCTATGCTGCTTTCTTCAATGGCAAGGGTTCAGCCATTATCGTTGAAGTTGCTTCTGTAGCAAGGCTTGCCTGTATCACGGCCCACTCTGCTTCGGGGACGCGTAGGAACGCCTCGACGAGGCGGGGCTCGAACTGCTTGCCGGACTCCTCGGCGATAATATGGGCTGCCGTGGCGTAGTCGCGGCCTTTGCGGTAGGGGCGGTCAGAGCGGATGGCATCGAACGTGTCCACGAGAGCAAAGAGGCGGGCGGCGAGGGGAATGTCCTCCCCCGAGAGGCGCATTGGGTAGCCGTTGCCATCCCAGCGCTCCTGGTGGGTCAGCACAATATCGCGCTCACGGCTCAGGTGCGCGATTCCTTGGAGCATCTCAAAACCAAGCCGAGGGTGGCGCTGCATGACCTTGCGCTCATCGGGGGTGAGGGGGCCAGGCTTGTTGAGGATCGCATCGGGGATTCCGATCTTGCCGATATCATGGAGCAGGGCCGCGCGGCGCAGAAAGCGCAGCTCCTCGATGGGCAGGCCAATCTCTTGGCCGAGCCGAACGGTGTAGGCCGCAACGCGCTGGGAGTGCCCTTCGGTGTCCTGGTCGCGCTGGTCCAGAGCGGTGGAGAGGGCTTCTAGAGTGGCGTTGTAGCTGACTTCGAGCTGGGTGTAGAGCAGCGCGTTCTCCAGAGTGAGTGCGGCCACATCGGCGATGGCACGAAAGAGCTCCAGATCCGCGTGCTCAAAAGGGCGGCTCTCCGCCTTATTGATCGCCTGCATCGCACCAATTGCAACACCGCCACGCACCAGGGGCACAGAGAGAAGCGAGTGTGTGACGCGGCCCGTCACACTATCCGCGAGGCGGCTATGGCGGTCGTCGAGCTGGGCATCGGTGATGAGCAGCGACTGCTGGCGCGTGATGGTCGCTCCCACGATACCCTCATCGAGGGGAAGCGAGAGGCCCTGCACTTGCGCGGCTCCAGGGCCCGTGGCAAAGCGGCAGGTGATGCGACGATGCAAGTGATCTGCCAGCCAGAGCGACTGTGCCTCGGCCTGAAGCGCGGCATTGACCTCGGCAAAGAGGCACGGGATAAGATCATCGAGCTGGAGGGTTTGTTGTAGGTGTGCCCCGATGTGATCCAGAAGCGCTCGTCGCTGATCGGCAGCGACGAGAGCACTCTTCAAGCGCTCGTTTTCGAGACGAAGCGCTTCTAGCTCTTGGGTTGGGGGAGACATCTCACTCTGATTGTAGGTTGTTGCTCTATCTCTCTGGAGGGATATAATAACGGCATGCTCAGATTTTTGCCGCTCTCGCTGCTATTGCTGGCAGCGGCAGCTCCACAGCCACCCGCAGATTTAGTGGCCCGTCACGAAAAAGAGGCGCTGCCGCTTCTGAAGCAGTACTGCCTGACCTGCCACTCCGGGAGCCAGCCCAGTGGCGGTATCAATCTCGATCCCGCGGATGTGGCCGGGATTCATAAAAATGCGGAGAACTGGCGCAAGGGGCTCGCTCGCCTCAAAGATCGCTCGATGCCGCCGCGTGGTGCTAAAAAACTCCCTGAGCCTGAGCGTGGTGCTCTAGGAGTGGCTCTGGCCGCTGTGCTGGATGCCGCGCCCGTGAAAGCTGCGCCTGGACATACGGTTCTACGGCGCTTGAGTCGCCTGGAGTACAACAACACGGTTCGGGATTTGTTTAGTGTGAC